>JBGTCJ010000257.1:0-6593 GCA_041748895.1 Pirellulaceae bacterium | reverse complement strand
CGATTTCATGAGCATCTATCCGACGCTCTGTTCGTTGACAGGCATCGATCGACCCGCTCATGTCGAGGGACACGACATCACACCCCTTCTCAAGGATCCTCAGGCCGCATGGCAGCACGCGGCCTTGACGACGCACGACCGGAACAACTACGCGGTGCGGAGCGAACAGTACCGTTACATCCAATACGCCGATGGCAGCGAAGAGCTGTACGATCACGACAAGGATCCCAACGAGTGGACCAACGTCGCGGGCGATCCCAAACTGGCCGAGGTCAAAAAGGCGTTGGCTAAGTTCCACCCCGAGGTCAACGTCCCTGGATTGCCCACTGGCCAAGCGGCGGGACAGGGGCAACGACAGGGCCAGCGACAGCGTCAGGGGCAGGGGCAGCGTCAGGGGCAGCGACCGGCCGCGGCGAACGCGGTTCCCTAGCACCGCCGATCGATCCGCCGCGCCCCGACGCCGGTCCGAGTGAGCGCCCATTCAAACGGACCAAAATCGGGGATGCGTATCGAACCGGGTCGGGTGAACCTTGCCGACTCGAGCGAAGCCAACGACAATGTGGCGTCAGATTTTTGGATCTTTCGCCACTGGATGACCTGTCGATGCTCCGTTCAGCGCCCGCTATTTCATTGCTTCCCGAACTGATCCGCGAGCGGATTCTCGTGCTCGACGGGGCGATGGGCACGATGATCCAGCGGTTACGGCTCGATGAGGCGGCCGTTCGCGGCGACCGCTTCGCGGGACACCACAAGGATCTCAGTCGGTTTTCCGACATTCTCTGTCTCACGCACCCGCAAAGTATCACGGACATCCACCTCGCCTACCTTGAGGCCGGTGCCGACATCGTCGAGACCAACTCCTTCGGCGCTTCGCCGATCGGGATGATCGAATTCGATCTGCCGCTCGAATTGGTCGACGAAATCAACCGTGCGGCCGTTGCGTGCGCCAGAAAAGCGACCGAGGCATTCTCTCGAAAGACACCCGACCGGCCGCGTTTCGTTGCCGGATCGATCGGGCCAACCAGCCGCCAAACGGCGATCAGCACCAACGTCGAAGACGCGGCGCATCGTGACGTGACCTTTCACGAGATGGTGGCGAGCTACCGCTGCCAGATCGAATCGATGGTCGATGCGGGCGTGGACATCCTGCTTCCCGAAACGGCGATCGACACGCTCAATCTCAAGGCGTGTCTGTTCGCGATCGACGAATTCTTCGCCAGCGGCGGTCGACGCGTCCCGGTGATGGTCAGCGGCACGTTTGACAAGGGAGGGCGAACGTTCGTCAGCGGCCAGAGCGTCGAAGCCTTCGTCACTTCGCTTGCCCACTTCCCGATCCTTTCGATCGGCATGAACTGCGCCCTGGGTCCCGATGTCATGCGCCCCCACTTGGAAGCGATGGCTGCGGTGTCCGAAGTTCCGATCTCTTGCCACCCCAACGCGGGATTGCCGAACGAAATGGGCCAGTACGATTTGGGTCCAAAACCGATGGCGGAAATGATTGCTGAATTCGCCGGCAATGGTTGGCTCAACATTGTCGGCGGTTGCTGCGGAACGACCCCTCAGCACATTCATGAAATCGCCGCGGCCGTCAAAAAGATCAAGCCGCGGCAGGATCCCGAAAAAATCGTCTACACCCGTTTGTCGGGACAGTTGCCCTTCGTGATGCGTCCTGAGATCCCGTTCACGATGATCGGCGAGCGGACCAACGTCACGGGAAGTCGCAAGTTTGCGAAGCTGATTCGGGACGAAAAGTACGACGAGGCGCTCGACGTCGCGCGCGATCAGGTCCAGGGCGGTGCGTCGGTGATCGACATCAATTTCGACGACGCGTTGCTCGACGGCGCCGAAGCCATGACGCGATTTCTGCGATTGATCGCGGGCGACAGCACCGTGGCATCGGTGCCGGTGATGATCGACAGCAGCAAGTGGGAGGTCCTCGAAGCGGGGCTGCAGAATGTGCAGGGCAAAGCGATCGTCAACTCGATTTCGCTCAAGGATGGCGAAACCACCTTCCTCGAGCGAGCCAGATTGATCCGTCGTTATGGCGCCGCCGCGGTGGTGATGGCATTTGACGAAAAGGGTCAAGCGGCTACCGAAGAAGACAAAGTCGCGATCTGCAAACGTGCCTATGACTTGTTGACGACCAAAGTCGATTTCCCTCCCGAAGACATTATCTTCGACCCCAACATCCTCACCGTTGCCACCGGGATCGAAGAACACAACAACTACGCCGTTGATTTCATCGAGGCGGTGCGGCGGATCAAGCAGTTGTGCCCCGGCGCAAAGACCAGTGGGGGTGTGAGCAACATCAGCTTCAGTTTCCGCGGGAATGATCGCGTCCGCGAGGCAATGCATTCGGCGTTTCTCTATCACGCCGTGAAGGCGGGACTCGACATGGGGATCGTCAACGCGGGCCAATTGGAAATCTATCAGGAGATTCCCAAGGACCTGCTCGAGCATGTCGAGGATGTGCTGCTCAATCGCAGGGCCGACGCGACCGATCGACTGCTCGATTTCGCCGAGACGGTCAAAGGGACTGGGGGTGAGAAAAAATCGTTCGAGGACCTTGCGTGGCGAGAAGCGCCCGTTCGCGAGCGTCTCAAGCACGCCTTGATCAAAGGTATCGACAAGTTCATCGTTGAAGACACCGAGGAGGCGCGACAGACCGTCACCCGCTGCCTCGAGGTCATCGAGGGACCACTCATGGATGGGATGCAGGTTGTCGGTGACCTGTTTGGCGAAGGGAAGATGTTCCTGCCGCAGGTCGTCAAATCGGCGCGCGTCATGAAGAAGGCGGTCGCGTACCTCGAGCCCTACATGGAAGCCGAAAAGTTGGCCGGCGGCGATACGACCGTGTCGACGCGAGGTAAGTTTTTGATCGCCACCGTCAAGGGCGACGTGCATGACATCGGTAAGAACATCGTTGGCGTCGTACTGCAGTGCAACAACTACGAGGTCGTCGACCTCGGCGTGATGGTTTCGGCCGACACGATCCTCGACACCGCCGCGAAGATCGGCGCCGACATGATCGGCCTCTCGGGGCTGATCACGCCAAGCCTCGACGAAATGGTTCACGTGGCTCGCGAAATGAAGCGGCGAAAGATGACGATTCCCCTGCTCGTCGGCGGCGCGACCACCAGCGCCAAACACACCGCCGTCAAGATCGCGCCAGCTTACGACCAACCGGTCTTGCACGTGTTGGACGCCAGTCGCAGCGTGGGCGTGGTGGAGAAACTGATCAGCCGTGAGCGCCGCGGCGATTTCATTGCCGAAAACGTTCGAATTCAACAGGAGCTCGTTGCCAGTTTTCGCGAACGTCAACAGAAATTGGTTCCGTACCGCGAAGCGGTCGCCAAGAAGTTTCAATCCGATTGGTCCAACGTGCGGATCGACACGCCCGATTTTCTGGGAACGAAAGTGTTGAACGATTTCCCGCTCGCGGAACTTCGCCCCTACATCGATTGGTCGCCCTTTTTCATGACCTGGGAACTCAAGGGCAAGTTTCCCAAAATCTTTGAGGACAAGGTGGTCGGCGAGCAGGCCAGGGAACTGTACGAGGACGCCAACGGCATGCTCGATCGAGTGATTGCTGACGGATCCATCAAGGCCAACGCCGTCTATGGATTTTTCCCGGCAGCCAGCGACGGCGACGACGTGGTCTTGTTCACCGATGATACGAGGGGCCGCGAGCGTTGTCGCTTCCACTGGCTTCGTCAGCAGTGGGAACGCAAGGGGCAGAGCGATTTTCGGTCGCTCGCCGATTATGTTGCGCCGGTCACATGCGGGCGCAAGGATTACATCGGAGCGTTCGTGGTCACAGCGGGAATTGGAACCGACACGCTCGCTGAAAAATTCAAAGCCGACTCGGATGATTACAACGCGATCATGTGCCAGGCGGTCGCCGATCGATTGGCCGAAGCGTTCGCGGAACTGCTCCACAAACGAGCCCGCTTCGACTGGGGTTACGGAAAGCAGGAGGCGCTCGATCCCGACGCCCTGATCGATGAGCAGTACCGCGGCATCCGTCCGGCACCGGGTTACCCCGCGTGTCCCGATCACACCGAAAAACGAACGCTGTTCGAACTTCTCGACGCGGAGCGGGCCACCGGCGTGCGGCTGACCGAAAGCTTCGCGATGACTCCGGCAGCGAGTGTCAGCGGGCTTTATTTTGCGCACCCCGACGCGCGGTACTTCACGGTCGATCGTGTGACCAAGGATCAGGTCGAACCGTACGCGGCGCGAAAGGGCCTTCCGCTGCGTGAAGTCGAACGTTGGCTGGCACCGAACCTTGCCTACGACCCGGATTGATCTCACTTGAATGCCGACGGCGAGCCGAATCCACCCGCAAGAACTCCACGCGGCCGTCCGATCAAATGGATCGCACTGGGCGTGATCGCGGTCATGCTTCTGATTGCGGCGCTACCGCGTGTCGTTAGCAGCCGCTGGGTTTACGGGCCTTTGGTTCAGCGACTTCGGGCCGAGAACTTTCAGCTCACGCTCGATTCGGTCCGCTTGTCTTGGCTTTCGCCAATCGAGTTTTCGGGTGTGATGCTGACGGAATCGCTGGCGGATGGCGGTGTCCATCCACGGTCAAAGCCCTCGGTCCCTTTGGCATCGATCAAGCTCGTTCGTGGCGATCGCGGATTGATCGGCCTGCTCCTCTCGGGCGGCGACCTCGGTCGGTTCGAGTTGATCGAACCGATCGTCGACATTGAATTGCTCGAGGATGGTTCGAATGTCCAGCGATTGATTCGAGCTGTCACGCAGTTGGAACTCACGATGGAAGGTGCGGAGGATCGCGGCACTCAGACGCGTGGAGGATTGCAAGGCTTCGCTGTCGCGATCCGCGATGCGACGGTTTCGGTCCGCGATCGCGAGGGGACTGTCCCCATGGTCGTCGTGCCACCGTTTGACGTCGATTTTCGCTATCGCCGCTTTTTTCCCGGTTCTCCCCACGACGGTCCTCAAATCGATGTCGACCCGACACGATTGCTCGATCACGTCCAGTTGACACCCGAATTGATGCGGCTGGGCCTCGAACTGGCGTTGCCGCTGCTGGCCCAATCGGCGTGGCTCGACGGAGACGTGTCGCTCGAGCTGGGGGCGGTATCCATTCCGCTGGAGTCTCCGATTCGGTCAAGCGGTACCGCACAATTGACCTTTCATGAAGTGCGCGCCGGCCTAACGGAACCAGCGTTGACGGCCGCGCTGCAAACGCTCGCCAGGCTGATTGGCCGCGATCCGAGCGATGAGGTCGTTTTGGTTGACGGCAGCCAGATGCATCTCACGCTTGCCGACGGCACGCTCGAGCACACCGGGATGCGATTGGGGCTTCCGCGAATCGATCCCGATTTCCAGATCAGCAGCGAGGGGAGCGTGGCGTTCGCTTCGCGTGAGCTCGACCTGCAGCTCGAAATCCCGATTCCGGTCAAATGGATGGCTCGACGCGATGACGTTCGGGCGATCGGAATTCCCCGCATCGGCCTGCCGATTGGAGGCACGGTTGGAGCACCGGAAATTCGCTGGAATGACATGCGTCAGGACTCGGCGCTGGTCCTGTCGCTTATCCAAGAACGGTTGGCCGACGAGGCTCCCATCCGCTCGGCCATCGTCGGCGCCGCAGGGGGTGTGGCCGGCGGAAATGCCGATGAGGCGATCCGTGCTGCGGCGAGTCTCTTTCAAGAGCTGAGAGAACGCCGCCGCCAATCGCGAGAGACATCCACGGCTGACGTCGACGCGACGCGCGACGAAGCCCCAAGCGAAGAGGCGGCAGGCGAGAACGCGCGACGACGTCCTGTACTGGATATCCTCCGACGCCGTCGCGATTGATTCAGAAAGTGTGAACGCCCGCGTTCACCTTTCCTTGGGCCACAATCTCGATCGTGTGCTTTTTGACATCGATTCGTGAAACGGCAAACAACGTGTTGCTGTGGCTGTGGATGTACCCGATTGCCCCTTTAGGAATGCCGCGCGCCTTCGATGTCTTGTGTAAGTCTTTGGATCCGGTAGCCGTCTCCCAGACATTCTGTTCGTGGCCCTTGATGTCGACGCTCGAAGTGACGTTGACCTCCACGTTCGTGTTCTCCTCACCCTGTTTAAACTTTTTGGCGGCCCCGCCGTCTGCGGCTCGAAGAATCTTCGTTCGTGCCATATTTGATCGCTTCCTCAGGCTTTCGAGAAATGGGTGACCGCCGCCACTCAGCGGCGACTATCGCGAGAATTTAATCGCCGGCCCCGGGATTGTCTAACGGTTGCCAGCCCGCCTCCTCGATCCGAAGAGATCGTCATTTGTCATCTGCACCCTCACGAAAACGGCTTGCCCCAACGCCTCGCTTCTTGTATCATTCAACTAACACAGTGAAACAAGATGCTACTTCACATTTCATCCGACGGGCCGCCGATTTATCAGCAGATCGCTGAGCAGATCCGGTTTCGAATCGTCTCGGGTCAATTGGCCTCGGGCGACGAACTGCCGACGATCCGCGGGCTTGCCGAGCTCACGCGGGTCAACGCCAACACGGTCGCGCGCGCCTATCGCGAATTGGAGCAGGATGGACTGGTCGAAAAGCGACGCACGATCGGGACGTTTGTCG
>JBGTCJ010000256.1:0-10430 GCA_041748895.1 Pirellulaceae bacterium | reverse complement strand
TCGAGGTGCCGAGGACGCCTGGCGTGTCCGGGAACTTCTCGAACGCCCAGCGCGGCACCTTGGTGACGACGTAGTCGATCGTCGGTTCAAAACACGCTTTGGTCTTCTGCGTGATGTCGTTGGGAAGTTCCCAGAGGCGATAACCGACCGCGAGCTTTGCGGCGATCTTGGCGATCGGAAAACCGGTCGCCTTGCTGGCTAGTGCGCTGCTCCGCGACACTCGCGGGTTCATCTCGATGACGATCATGTCACCATTGGTGGGGTGGATCGCGAACTGAATATTCGATCCCCCGGTTTCGACGCCGATTTCACGGATCACCGCGATCGAAGCGTCCCGCATCCGCTGGTACTCCTTGTCGGACAGCGTTTGAGCGGGTGCGACGGTGATCGAGTCGCCGGTATGGACGCCCATCGGGTCAAAGTTCTCGATGCTGCAAATGATCACGACATTGTCATCGAGGTCTCGCATCACCTCCATTTCATACTCTTTCCAGCCGATAATCGATTGCTCGATCAGGACTTCCCCAATCGGGCTCTGGTCGAGGCCGTTTTGCACGAGGGCGTCGAAGTCGGCGCGATTGTAGGCGATCGCCGACCCACTTCCCCCGAGTGTAAAGCTCGGGCGGACGACGGCGGGAAGGCCAACCACTTTGAGCGTCTCCCGCGCCTCGGCGAGCGTGTGGACGGTTTGCCCGAGGCAGGTCTTCAGCCCAATCTTCGCCATCGCCTGTTTGAACTGCTCGCGCTCCTCGGCTTTCGCGATCACACTGGGTTTGGCGCCGATCATCTCAACACCATACTTCTCGAGGATGCCATTGGCATCGAGGTCCATCGCGAGGTTGAGCGCCGTTTGGCCACCGAGCGTCGGCAGGATGGCGTCCGGACGTTCTTTGGCGATTACCTTCTCGACGAATTGCCAGGTCAGCGGTTCGATGTAGGTCACATCGGCCGTTTCCGGGTCGGTCATGATCGTCGCGGGGTTGCTGTTGATCAGCACCACCTCGTAGCCCTCCTCACGAAGCGCTTTGCAAGCCTGGGTCCCCGAGTAATCGAACTCACAGGCTTGGCCGATGACGATCGGACCGCTGCCGATCAACAGGATTTTTTGGATGTCCTCGCGACGGGGCACGACAATTCTTCCGACATTTCTTGGGGGTGTGGTACGCTGCCAGGCGGCACGGTGACTCTGCGGGGGCGATCGTCAAACCACCGCCGTGTATACGCTACGCACCAAGCCGCGGTGGACATAACGATACCCCAGCGCAGATCCGCGTTCCCGCGGGCGGGAGAGTCGACCACCGTAGCCGTGATGCGGCCGTCTCCGCGATTTCCGGAGAGGCAGGGAGAGGATAGCAGACCCAGCCAAGTTCTCGAAGCCGCCGACGATCTCGAACTCAGGGAGCCGAGGCTGCGATCTCGCCGTGGATCGACCGCAATTCCGCCGCCAACTGCAGGTTGCTACGATAAACGCCCGCGAGCGTCGTTCGAGTTTCCGTCAAACTGGCCTTCAGATTGCTAGCGTACAGTGTGAGCGCCTCGCGCTCCCGTTCGAGCTGGGCAAGATCTTTCTCGAGCTGCAGCTTGGCCTCCTGGTTGGCCGCCAGCGTCGCACGGGTCGCTTCGATCGCGTCGGTCAACACCTTTTGCTCGAACTCCAAAGCTTCCCTCCGAACCGTCAGTTCGGTGATCCGAAGGCGCATCCGCCGCAAGGCGAAACGGTAATCATTCAGCGGTCGGAAGAAGTAAGTGTCGACCAATTTGGCGACGCCCAATTCGATCAATTCGTTGGCGGCTTCTTCCTTGAGCACGATCTGTTCGGACGTGCGAAAACGAACGGTTCCGTCCTCACCACGCTGCAGGCGGCTGTCCACCGACTGCCCGGATACATCGAAGAAGCCTCCATCCAATACGTTTCGTTTCTCGGGGCTATCGACGACAATCCCGTGCGGCTTGGTGAATTCGATTTTGGTCCACCTCGTCGTCGGTGGATCATCCGGTCGAACTCGGCTGCCATCCCGAAGGTACGCACTGCGCAGACCTTCGCTGACACCTTGCCCCAGGAGGCGTCGGACCGCTTCGTCATCGACCCGGCCAAACGCTGCATCGTCCGTCGGCTCACTTCCCAAAGCCACAAATGGCTCGTGGCCGTCCAGCGGTAGCAATTCATAAAGCGACCAGCTCTGCGCCTGCCCGCTACCGATCGCTTGCTGTTGACGGGCTTCCAGGGTGAAGGTTGGGAGAATGGTCACCTGCGTGGGCGTGCTCGCGGTCACCTTGAATTCGCCCAGAAAGAACGTTGGAACCGGCACCGCCACTCCGGGTTGGGGAGTTTCACCGAAGCCGTAAACCACCAAACCCACGGGAATCAACGGCCCGCCGTTAACCTGCACCGGAACGGCGTCGGGCTCGATCCCCGGTGGCTGCTCGGATCGTGCGGCAGGGCGTACCAGCGTAACGCTCCCATCGGCGGTCCCTTGCATCCTCAAATTGGCCCACCGCCTACCGGCCTCCGTGGCGAATTTCTGAAGCCTCAACTGCAAGTCGACCAATCCCTCGCCCTCGGCGGGGTCGAGCGGGTTGCCAAACTTGAGCGATTCTTGCTCCTTTTCTAGCCTTTCGAGCTTATTTTCAAGATCCTCTTTCACCCGATTCCATGCAGCACGACTCTTCAGCACACCTGCCGTGGGAAAAAGGAAGGTGATCGCCAAGATCATCGAGATCGACGCGGCCGTTAGGTGAAACCAACGCCAAGAGTCCCGGCTTCTCCAAAGCAAGTAGCCAAACCCACTGACCACCAGAAGGATCAGAACGATGATCGCGATGTTCATGAATGTGCCGGTGGAGCCCCAGACAGGCAGTGGTTGCCCGAGCGAACGAACGCCGTGGCATGAGGACAAGGTGGGGAATGAATCCACATGGATGGTATTTTGACGACCCTCGAGCGTCAAGTTATTGTTGCCCCGGGATGCCGCATTGCGGCCGTTTTTACCCTCACGCCGCCCGATCCTGCACGGCCGTCAAACTCAGCCTGACCGATCCATCAGTCACGCTCCACGCGCGATTGCCGCCTTTGAACGGCAAACCGTGTGAAGGCTAACGATTGTGCGTGCCGAACTGAATCTGCGTGTAGATCCGGTTGATCCGGAGATCAGTTTCTTGGCGGCAATGACGGCAACCACGATGGACACAACAGCGCGGAAATCCCTAGCTCGCCCCCAATCCGCAGGCTTTCGTGCGGACTCGCCGCTTCATCAAGGCCAGCGAAGGGCCCTGAACTCAGTGGTACTGAGCCTGCTACTGATCACCGTCCTGGGGGCCGCGGGATGCCACCGCCAATTTTACCGGCGACAGGCCGACCAAGAGGCGCACTGTTTGATCGACGAAAAGGTCATTCACAGCAATCAGGATCCGGGTGGACCACTGCGAATTGGTCTCGATCCAAGAAGCCGGATGTTCAATCCCTTCGATCTCGATTTCCAGCCCATGCCGCTGGATGATCCCGATTCGAATCGCTACATGCGGAAAGTCGACGGCCGCAAGGGATACCCACTTTGGCACGCGGCCGGTTCGACCAACGCGAGCGAGAACCCCGAGTGGTGGCGGTTTCTTCCGCTTGACGAAAACGGTGTGCTGCGTCTGGATGCCGACGAAGCGGTACGGCTAGCACTACTGCATTCTCCGAATTATCAGCAGCAGATCGAAACGCTTTACCTGTCGGCACTCGACGTCAGCAGCGAGCGATTCCGTTTTGACACGCAGTTTTTTTCTGGTGGCAACCTGTTCTTCACGGCCGACGGCCGAAACCGGCGAGGCGCCGGCGGCCAAAGCAGTTCACGGGCCGAAGTGGGACTCGACTCATTCGCGCAAAAATCGTTCGCAACTGGCAGTGAGCTGGTAGTCGGGTTCGCCAACAGCGTCGTTTGGGAATTGAGTGGGCCAAACACACAAAGTGCCAACACGCTGTTCGATTTCACCCTGCTCCAGCCGCTGCTTCGCGGGGCAGGGCGCGACCGGGTGCTCGAGCGATTGACGCTTTCCGAGCGGCGGCTGTTGGCCAACGTTCGCGCCTTTGAACGGTATCGCCGAAGCTTTTACCTCAATATCACCACCGGTCGGGGAACCGAAAGCCAAGTCCGCCGTAGCGGTGGTGTCTTCGGCGTGGGTCTCGGTGGATTCACCGGTTTGGGTGGCGGCTTCGCCGGACTCGGTGGCGGTGGTGGCGGTGCGGCCGGGTTTGGCGTCGCAGGCGGAGGGGGCGTCCCACAGGCCGGCGGCTTCATTGGACTCCTGCAGGATCAACTGCAGATCCGCAACCTGGAAGAGAACGTCGCACGGCTCAGCGAGAACCTGCTCATTCTGGACGACACTCTGATCGAACTGTTGACGACGATCCCCGAAGACGCCTCGGCGATCCCCACACAGAGGTTGCAAATTGCGCAGGCACGCTCGGCGCTGCTCGGTGCGCAAACCACGCTCGTCTCACGCAAGGCGGACTACCAGAACTCGGTCGATGGGTTCCTTTCCAATCTCGGATTGCCGCCCTACCTATGCGTCAAGATCGAGGACCCCCTGCTCGATCGATTCGAGCTGATCGACGAAACGCTTCGCGGACGTCGCGAAGAACTGATCAAGCTACGAAACGCCGCCGGGAACATCAATCTCTCGCTGCTTGGATCGGCGCGGACCACCGTCAACCCGGCGACGGGCATGCCCGAGCCGACCCTTCGCTGGAGCCCCGCACTGGCCGAGCGGATCGGTGACCTGTCGGATCTCCTCAAACCACTGCTCGAGTTCCGCCAACAATTGGTCGACGAGGACCTTCCTCGCGTCTCGGCGGACATCGATCGTTTGTCCGCAGCACTGGGCGATCGGATTGCACAGTCGCAGCGTCTGCGAAAGTCCTACCGTGACAACCAAAGCCAAATTTGCACGCTGCTCGACTTTGGCGACGTCGATGAGGAGGTCTTCGCGGGCGACCAGATCGAGGGTGTGACGACGGTTTTGCGTGTCGAGTACGACGCATTGACCCAGCAGTTTGCTGACTACGGCCGAGTGATCGATGAGTTGGAAGAGCGGCTTCGAATGTACTCAGGCGATCAGCCACCGGCGGACCTGTCCGACCAGGAACTGACGCGCGCCATCCGCGACGACGTGATCCTCGCGACACAAAATATCCTCTCGGACCTCGCCGACGCGGTGTTATCCCTGCAACTGATCCAAGCTCGGGCTCGAACCGAAAGCGTGGTCCTGCCCGAGATTGACTTAACGCCACCCGTGGCGTTCGACATCGCTCGCAACAATCGCCGCGACTGGGCTAACGCTCGAGCCTCGCTGGTCGACTCGTGGCGGCTGATCGAATTCAACGCGGATGATCTCGAAAGTCAACTCGACATCATTTTCTCGGGTGACATGCAGAACTTTGGTGACAACCCCTTCGATCTGCGTGGCAGCACCGGACGATTGCGAGCCGGAATCCGCTGGGACACCCCACTCACTCGGCTACAGGAACGCAACACCTACCGCCAGTCCTTGATCGAGTTCGATCAGGCACGACGTAGCTACTATCAATTCGAAGACGGAATTTGGCAACTGGTTCGTGGGCAGTTGCGGCAGGTCCTGACGAACCAGATTAACTTTGAACTTGGACGTCAATCGGTTCGAATCGCGGCTGAACAAATCGTCTTGAACGAAGACATTCGCACAGTAAGCGAAGCTAGGGGATTGAGCAGAGGTCCCACGGCTGCCCGCGATGCGATCAGCGCTCTCAACGATCTGCTCAATTCGCAAAACACCCTACTCAACATTTTCGTCAACTACGAGGTCATTCGTCGGAGCATCGACTTCGACCTCGGAACGATGCAATTGACGCCCGAAGGGCTGTGGTTGGATCCGGGCCCAATCACCGCGTTCACGCTGGGCCGGTCGGGAATCCGCACACCCGAGAGCATGCTCGGGGGCATCGGCGCGAGCTGCGGCAACATCGACGGAGTTGCGTCCTTTGGAAACGTTGACGGAGGTGCGTCGTACGGAAACGTCGAGATGCCTTGCCTGCAGTGCGAACCGGTCACGGAGAACGAAGGTCTGATCGGGAACTAACGCCTGACCTCGAAGATCGCCTCGATTTCCACGACGATCCCTCCGGGTAAGGCATTGGTCCCCAAGGCGCTTCGGGCTGCCACACCCGCATCATCGCCGAAGACATCGCGGAAAAGTTCGCTACAACCGTTAATCACCGCGGGCTGCTGCGTGAAATCGTCGGTACACCGCACCAGCCCAAGAAGCTTGACCAAACGAACGACTTGGTCGAGCGATCCGAGCGCCTCTCGCAAGGTCGCGAGCAACCCGAGCCCCGTGAGTCGCGCGGCCGCGTAACCTTGGTCCGTGTCCAGATCCGCTCCGACACGGCCAACGATCAACGTCTTATCGGGGCGAAGGGGGCCGTGCCCCGACAGGTACGCCATCGTTCCGGCGATCACGACCGGCTTGTAGACACCAACCGGCTTGGGGGCGGGCGGCAGTTCCAATCCGAGTTCAATCAATCTGGCTTCGGCATTCATCTGAAGAGACCCTTTCCAGCGAATCGGTGCATAATCTTGGTTTGTGAACGGTGGACGGCAGCGAGCGCGGCGCTACCGATAGACGTCCGACGGGTCAACGAGTCTCGGTTCCTCGATCGCGATTGACAAGTCGGCGTCGTTAATCGTGCGAAAGAAGCAGCTGGCGTACCCCTCGTGGCAGGCCGCTCCCACCTGTTCAACCTGCAGGAGAATGCAGTCGGCGTCACAATCGACTTGTGCCTTGAGAACCCGTTGGCGATGACCGCTTGCCTCACCCTTTCGCCAAAGCCGGCCACGGCTGCGGCTAAAGTAGCAAGCTTGGCCGGTTTGAATCGTTTCCTCCCAGGCTTCACGGTTCATCCACGCCATCATCAGCACGCGCCCGGTCCGGTGATCCTGGGCGATCGCCGGTAAGAGGCCGTTGGTGGCGATTGAGAAGTTGGGGATTTCTGTGCTGGAAATCGACATATTCGCAACAATCCGGGGGATGCTGATCGCGGTAAAGGACACACGATAGATTCAATAGCTATAGCCCAAACGATTCGCAAAGGGGGATAAATGTTCGGCCGCCTCCAGAATCGTCAGACGGGGCGCCGACGAAACGGATACCTCCCCCTGCCCTGACTCCGTCGGATGGACGTCATTCGCCGCCAGCATGGCAAGCACCGATCGCGTGAGCGAGCCCTCAGATGACGAATCAACCCAAACTATCGGTCGTATTGCCGATACGCGATGCCGAACTACGAATCGCGGAAGAGATCGAACGTATCCTCGACGCTTTGGCAGACCTATCGAGCCAACGCAGTGAGTTGATTGTCGTCGACGACGGCAGCCGTGATGCAACACCCGACATTCTCGATACGCTGGCCGCTCGTTACCCACAAATTCGGATCGCGCGACACGGAAAACCGAGAGGGATCGAAGCGGCCGGACAGACCGGACTAGAAAAGGCGACCGGTGAGATCGTCTTCATACAGGAGGACAATCGGCCCGTTCGCGTTGAGGACATGCGGCGTCTCTTCAAAATGTCCGAGGACGAAACGATTCTCGCGGCCAGAGCCGAATCGACGCCACGGCCTTTGGGCGGAGCGCTGTTGCGTCGACTGCGTGCCTGGGGAGCCGCAACGGCTGAGCAACGTGACTCGGTCGAGCAGCCCGCCGAGTCGACGAGCCTGCAGATGATCCGTCGCCCGCACTTGAATCGACTCAGCAGTCCGATGGCTCCGACCTTGACGCTCTCGAGCGAATCGTTCTCAACGACTTCGGTGACCTGAGCTTAGCCCGATCGTCGCCACACGCGGACGTCGTTGGGACCACAGAAGAGAACGAGAAGTGCGCCGGGAGCGCCATACTTCGCAAACACGGCTTGATGGAACACATGCTCGCCTGGCCAGGGGTAACCGAAGACCAGCGAAAAGTCATCGAGATCGAGCCCCATCCGTGCGTAGGCGCTCGGAGTGTCATGACCCAGCGACGGAAAGTCAGGATCGGCGGATAACACGTCGGCGCCGCTGGGCAAGAAATTCCCCTCGATCAACTCGACCGGGGCGGAAAACGATTCGATCGTGCCCCGCGCCTGCCGCAAAAGGACCGGTTCGGCCTCGATTCCGAAAGCATCGAGGCCCAAACGCGAAGCCAGCGCGGCGACCACGGCAAACCCGCATCCCCACTCCAACATCCGCCGACCCATCAGCAGACGTTCGTCTACCGTCCAGCGGAGCACTCGATAGACCAACTCGTAGTCGCTTGCAACGAATTGTTCGATTTGCGGCTGATCCCAACGATCCTGAAACGCTTGGATCCGCTCGCGTGCTTGGGCGATCAGTGATGCCACTTCTGGCTCGATCTCTTGCATGTCGATTGACCGGGGAAGATCGACCGCCATCAGTCGGTATCCGGCCGGCGCGGCCTGTCGGCGTCTGGACATAGCGGTCTACGTAATCAGGGGCTCGAAGAGGCGGGATCCGATCCGAACGATGGTCGCCCCCTCGGCGATGGCTTCGACGAAATCGTCGCTCATGCCCATCGATAGCTCCGGCAGCGGCATGGAAAACTGGTTCACCAAGCGGTCGCGTAAATCGCGGAGCGAGGCAAATTGCCGCCTCACCTGATCCCGGCTCGATCCGATCCCTGACATCGCCATCAAGCCCTCAACGCGGGCGTATCCGATAGCCAGCACGTCCGGCCAAACGCGAGGCAATTCATCGATGCTGAATCCGGCCTTGGTCGGGTCACCACTGACGTTGACTTCGATCAAAATTTGTGGCGAGCGGCCGCTCGTCATGGCGGCTTGGGCGATGGCTCGCAACAGACGAAGGCTATCCACCGAGTGGATGCACGCCGCCGCTTCGACCACGCGACGAACTTTGTTCCTCTGGAGTTGACCGATCAAGTGCCACCGGACGCCCGGTTCGATCAATCGCTCGGCCTTTTCGACCAATCGCTGCGGGCGGCTCTCACCCAAGTCGAGGCACCCGGCAAGCATCAATGCCCGGGTCATGTCCTCGTCGACGTATTTGGAAACTCCGACAATCCGAACTTCTGCCGGATCGCGATCGACCGAGCCCGCCGCCGACGCGACCGCGTCGACGGTTGCCAACCACTGATCCGAGAGGCGTCGCTGGAGGGTCAGGTCAAGCACAAAGCGAATCTCGTTCACAGGCCAATTGTTCACGCTTTGTCCCTGCCCGCACCGCCGCTGGCCCAAAATCGCGGAGATAATCGGTCCACTTTGATTGGCTGTCGGTGCGCACTAACTCGACCTTGAGCAACGGCGTCCGACGGGGACTTTTGGACATCGTAGCATTGACGCAAGCTTCTCTGGGGAGGTCCGCCCAATCGCAGCGGTGATCACTGAGGGGACTCGTCTTGCGATCGAACCCGCCATCTGGCTACTCTCCCCGCTCACGTCGCTAGCCACAGCGCGGGTCGGTCCCAGCGGCGGCGGATCCCCGGAGCAGTGGGTAATGCCTGCAATCAGCGTCATACTCAGCACCTACAACAACCCTCAATGGCTCGAGAAGGCCCTTTGGGGTTACCGGGCCCAGACGTTTCGTGATTTCGAGATCGTGATTGCGGACGATGGTTCGGGTGCCGAGACAGCCCGTTGCATCGAGAGGATGCGGGCGGCAACGGGGCTCGATCTGACTCACCAGTGGCAACCCGACGATGGATTTCGCAAGTGCCGCATACTCAATCAAGCGATCCAGCGGAGCTCGGCCGAATACCTCGTCTTCAGTGACGGCGATTGCATTCCGCGTGATGACTTTCTGGAGACTCACTTTCGCCTCCGGGAGTGGGGCAGGTTCCTCTCCGCCGGGATGCTGCGCCTGCCGTTGGCATTGAGTTACGCGATCAGTCCCGAGGATATTGTGTCGGGTCGGATTTTCTCGATCCCCTGGTTAAGGGCCCAGTGCGAGGGCGAGGATCAACCGAACTGGGCGAAACTCAACCGATTGAGGTTGGGACCTCTCATGTCTGGTGCGTTCAATCGGGGCACGACGACCCGGCCGACCTGGAACGGCGCCAACGCGTCGGGCTGGAAAACAGATCTGATCGCCGTCAATGGATTTGACCAGCGGATGGAGTATGGCGGTGAGGACTGCGAATTGGGCGATCGCTTGACGCACATCGGCGTTTTGCCAAAACAGATTCGCTATTCGGCTTACGTGCTGCATCTCGACCACAGTCGCGGTTACATCCGTTACGAGGCGCTCCGGCGAAATCGCGAGATTCGTGATGCGACGATCGCCAATCAATCGCGATGGACCCCGCATGGGATCATCGCTTCACAGATGCCACTCGCGATCGATCCAATCAAGGTTACTCCGACGCACCTCGACTCGCGTGTCGACGAAGACCCCGCCTCGCGTC
>JBGTCJ010000255.1:0-3414 GCA_041748895.1 Pirellulaceae bacterium | reverse complement strand
AGCGTAAACTGTTGCAAAAACAAAAAGAGGGGAAGAAGCGGATGAAGGCGATCGGGAACGTCGAAATCAGCCAAAAAGCATTCATGGCCGTGCTCAGCGGCGGAGAACCGCAGGCCTCCTAAGGACGCGCGATCGCATCGTTTCGCTCGCCAAGGAATTGACACAGTGCCCGAGGGACACAAGACACACCGGTTGGCGCACGACCACACGCAAGGGTTTGCCGGTCAGCGGCTCAGGGTGAGCAGCCCCCAAGGCCGATTCGACCGCGACGCGGAAGAAGTGACGGGGAGCACGCTGCGGACCGTCGAAGCGGTCGGCAAGCACCTTTTCTACGCGTTTGCGGGTCAACGGATCATCCACGTCCACCTCGGCCGTTATGGCGAATTTCGCCACTACCCAACGCCACCGCCCGAACCGCGTGGCGCGGTTCGAATGCGATTGGTCGGGCGGACCGCGGTCCTCGATCTCCACGGACCGACTCAGTGCCGAGTCATCACTCCGGCGACCCGGCGGCAAGTCGAAGCTCGGCTCGGGCCCGATCCTTTGGGCGGCGGCGATCGCGAGGTCGCCTGGTTCAACCTCCAGCGCAGTCGAGTCGCGATCGGTGCCTGGTTGCTCGACCAATCGATGATTGCCGGAATCGGCAATATCTTTCGCGCCGAAGCGCTCTTTGAACTCGGCATCGATCCGAATAGGCCGGCCAATCAGTTGACTCGCTCGGAATTCCGTCGACTCTGGCGGGTCATCGTACGGATGATGAAAACCGGCTTTCGCCATGGCCGGATCATCACGGTGACCGCCAAGGAGGCAGGTCGCCCGCTCGCAAAACTCCGCGATCACGAGAGGCTGCGCATCTACGGCGCTTCGACGTGCCCGAGATGCGATGGAAAAATTGAAACGATCAAACTCGGCGGTCGCGCACTCTACCTCTGTCGTCGGTGCCAACCGGCCACGGCTAGCGATCCTGCAACTCGGGAAAGACGGCCTCGTCCAAACCCGCCCGAGCAATGATCGTTTTGAGTCGCAGGTAAAAGTCACTCTTCAGATTGGCGACCTGTTGCTCGCTCAGACCCGTGAGGGAGGCCACGTCTTTGTTCGTCGCCCCGCAGACCATCAGCCACTCGAGGCAGCGGAGTTTCGTCCAGTCGCCGCGAGACTTGTAACGCCCAATCGTCTCGCGGACCGCGTCGATGACCGCTTGCTCCTCCAAGCGTCTGCGCTCGCCGCTGCGGGCGATCGAACTCGCAACGCGATCCCGACCCGCAGGATCCCACGGGCTCTCGTCATCTCCTCCGTGTCCGCCCATTCGAAGTACGGGCCGACGGCCTTCACGACGAAGGTAGTCAGCAATCTTGTAGGCGCAAATCGAAAAAAGGTAACTCTCCAGCGGACGGCCGGAGTCGTAGTTGGGGAGACTCGTGAGAAACCCGACAAACGTTTCTTGCACGATGTCTTCACTGGCCGCGCGGTCGCGAACTCGGCTTTCGGCAAATGCGAGCAAACGACCCTCAAAACGATCGATCATCGATTGCCACGCCTCGGTATCGCCATCGCGAACCGAATCGACCAACGGCTGGTGAGGGTCACTCGGTGCGGAGCGTTCGGGTTTCGTCATGAGACGCGCAATTCATCAGTCCTGGGTGACTCACGCTGATCGAGCGATCCCCGCGGTTCATTGAGCTCGCGGAGGATCAACTTGGAACAACCTAATGGGTACGGGCACCATTCAATCGGTATTGGAGCGCGGATTCTCGAGTAGGTCTTTGAACTCCGCCACGCCCGCCTTTGCATTTTCCAGGCCTGAAATGACCCAGTAAGCCATTCCCGCATCCGAGACGTCGAACTTGCCCTGGTTGGTCTTGGCCGTCCGATTGCGGCTGTACAACCACTGCAGATCTGCATTCGCGGAATTTTCCAACCAGTCCCAGTAGCGAAGCGGCGAGCAAAGCCCCTGTTCACCACCGGCGAAGTTCTGGTTCGCAATCACATGAAAATGGGCCGTCGGAAACTCCCTCTTCATCCGCTCCCACGATTGGGCCGGGTCGTGACTGCCGTTGCGCGCCGAATGGGAGACGCAGTGGATCGACGCGAGCTTGGAAGGGTCGGCCGCCTTGACCGCGTCGAGATACCGGTTTGCCGTGGTCATCGGCCCGGCGCAGATGAACCACAGCGGATCCTCGGGCGTGCAGCGGAGGGCTTCGCTCACAAAGTTGGCTGTCGCTTCCTCCAACTGCTTCTGACAATTGAAGAGGATGCCGCGGTCAAGATTGCCGAAACGCTTCGCTGCCCCTTCGGTGCTGGTGATCATCTCGTTCATCATCTCGGGCTTGTTGGCGGCGCCTTCATGACCCTCGTGGGCAAAATGGTTCGCGTAGTCGACGTGCACGAGCTTGTCGAGCAGACCGGCGGCATGCATGATCGCAATCGTCATCGGCGTGCCGCCGATGTCATCGGGGTCGTGCGCGTTGCCGTCACTCGTGACCGCCATGCGACCACCGGGCCACTTGACGACGGCCTCCGCGAAGGCCGTTGAGGCGGTAACGCAAACAGCGAGGGCGATCGTCAAAATCTGAATCGTCGCGGTTTTCATGGCAGTGTTTTGGTTTAGCGAGGGTGAAGTGCAATTGAAGGAGAGTTGGGGAGTTTGGCCACACGTGACGAATTGCCGCTAGCCAGACTTCATGTACCAACGAATCTGCACACTGAGCATGGTGCTATTTGGATGCGAATTGTCGAAGCAAACCGCATTTTGGACAGCGGAAGGCGACAATGGGAATCATCGAACTGCGGTCGAGCTTTAGATTGCCCACAAAGGTCTTGTCGGTTCCAGAACCGGGATGCCAGTGGCTGCGGATTGTCTGAGCGTAGTGATCCGGAATGAAGCCGCATTCCATCTCTTCATGGCAATCCGGGCAGGTGTGTGTTTGTTTCATTTGGGTTCCAGCGGTCGATCGGTTGCGGTCCGTTGGGGGACCAAAGTGGGTATCACCGACGAGCATTGATGGGTGGTCGAGTGACCGGCGTGAGTTGCACCACATGCGTTGGCTTCACCGGATTCGACTGGGCATACGCAGTTGAGGTATGCATTCCAAAAAACACGATCGCCATCACGCGACTCAGTCGATATCTCATCTGCAGCGTCCTTCAATGTTCTCGCAAGCCGACGTGGGTCATGACCGGGGAGGCCGACGGAAAGGTTGCCATCGATGTGGGGACGGTCGGCCGCTTCGGTTCGCGGATTCGTTTTTGGCTACGTTGCGTCGTGACTTCAGTGTGCACTGGCGCTGATAGCACTGTACACGGATTTCACGAGAGACCGAAGAATGGCGGAGACCGGACTGAAACGTTCCTAAAAACGCGGGGATAACAGCATTCTGGCAGTGCGGCGGCGCAGAGTGCCGACCGAAGGGTATC
>JBGTCJ010000254.1:0-2125 GCA_041748895.1 Pirellulaceae bacterium | reverse complement strand
CCCCAGCGGTAGAGTGAGAGCAGGAAATCGGGAACGAACGTGTAGAGTCCGGCCCACACCAGTGAGTAACCCAGCGCGATCGCCAGCGCCGCGCGCGTCGCCACGATCGCTTTCCTTGGTCCCGACTCGGTCAGGTGGTGTCCGACCAAAACTGACGCAGCGATCGATACGCCGATCAATGGAATGAAGGCAATCATGTTGAAATTGATCGCCATCGTGGTCGCGCGAAGCGGAATGTCGCCCAAACGCCCGATCTGCAGGACGATCAGGGTGAATCCACCCGCTTCGGTGAGATACTGCAGCCCTGACGGGATCCCGAAGAACAAAAGCTTCTTCAGCAGCGCGAAATCGAAGCTCATTCCGCTGCGGATTTGGTAGCGGACGTTGAACGTTGGCCCCAGCAAGATTGCCGCGAAGATAATCGCCTTGAACCAAAATGCGATCACGCTCGCCCAGGCGGCCCCAGCGATCCCCAACGCCGGCAACCCGAAGCCGCCAAAGATGAACCAAACGTCGAGCAAGAGATTGAGCGCTCCCACAGCCACGCTCGACCACATGATGACGCGAGTTCTGTGCGTCCCGCTAAAAAACCCGCTGAGCCCCGTTTCCGCTACCGAACCCACGGCACCCAAAAGCAAAATTCGCATGTAGGTTGCTTCGAGCGGTACCAGCGATGGATCTTGGCCGGTGACGCGAAATAGCCAGGGTGCGATGATTGCCAGAGCCAAAAAGAAGGGGGCGGTGGCGATCGCGAGCCATATCGATTGCCATAGAAATCGGCCGACCTCACGCTCCTTCCCCGATCCGACGTACTGGGCAACGATCGCGCCGGTCATCGAAGCGATTCCGATCGGCAAACAGACCAGAGTCCAGTAAAGGTTTCCCGCCGCCATGGCGGCGCTCATCTGCTTTCCGTCGTACCACAGCAACAAAGTTCGATCGGCAAACAGGACCAACGAAAAGGTCCCGGTGCTGACCATCAATGGCAGGGCGATGCGGAGTACTTCGGCAATGGACTTCATGACCGAAGGAGCGTCGCCGGGCGGAATCGGTTCACCGGTCGGTGGCGTCGGGCCCAATCCCTGTGGGTCAGCCACCGCTACCGACTCGCCGGACAGAGTGCCGCAAAAACCAACCCTGCGGCGAACCCACCGACGTGCGCCCCGTTGGCTATCCCGGGAACCACCTTGGCGATCCCCAGTAGTAGAAAACCGACCGAAATGATCTGGAACATTTGCGGGATTCGGATCGGGTAATTGGGGTCGAACATCGGCCTGAGGATCAGGTAGCCGACCAGACCATATCCGGCCCCCGACGCTCCGACGGCCATCGGCCCCCCACCATTGGAAAGCGGCCAAGCGACCTGAACGATCGAGGCGACCACGGTCGCTGTCAACAGGAGAGTCCCGTACATCCTAACACCGTCGATCCTTTCGATCGCGCTTCCAAGGAAGAAGATGCACATCATGTTCATGGCCAAATGGCCCATGTTGCCATGCATCAGTGCCGGAGTGATGATCCGCCAAACCTCACCCTGGCGGATCGATGCGTAGGCGTCACGGGTCCTCTGGTAGACTTCGCGATTGACGAATGTCAGGGCATCGAAGGCGCGGCTTTCGGTCGTCGCGATCTGCCGCCCGAATTCATCAATCCCAACGCGTGGGGAGCTGAAGTTGGTGACAAAGCTAACGATCGAACAGACGACGATCACCGCGACCGTCAGGGGGACGCGTGACGCGGCGCCGGCCGTGCCCACGCTGCGGTATTTGACCTGTTTCTGAGCGCTCAGACGCCGACGATTCTCCTCGAATTCGCGTTTGCGAATACTTTCCGCCTCGTCGACAACGTCGTACTTCGAATCGGTTGGCGCGGTGACGAACCCGGCGAAAATTTCACGCGCCGAGTCGACCCATTTCTCCTCACGGACCCATATCTCGTGGACATCGCGAGTCGCATCGCCCGGTTCCCAACTCGCGTGGATCCACTTGGTCACGAGGTAATCGCAAAGCCGTTCGGCTTGGGACTCGCTTTCGACAGTACCAATACGGCGCATGGCATCGGAACGCAAAGGAGGGCAGGGCGGATGGGAAAACTTCTGACTTTAGCCGTCCCGGCCGTTTCGTCC
>JBGTCJ010000253.1:0-4895 GCA_041748895.1 Pirellulaceae bacterium | reverse complement strand
ATTGCTGCGGGTTGATAAGCTGTTGCGGAGACCGACATCGGATCGCTTTCGGGAGGCCTTTTGTGCCAGGTACCTTCAAGAATTGGACCCGGCGAGTCCAGGCGTATTTCATCACAGGCCTGATCGCCGTCCTGCCCATGTTGCTGACGATTGTCGTCATGAAGTGGATCGCGGGAACGCTAAACCTGTACATCGGGCCTCGGACCGTGTTTGGCGGGCTATTGCAGTCGATCGGTTACAAGTTTTCACCGATCTCGGATCTAACGCTGGCGTACGTCCTTGGGGTAATCCTGTTGTTGATCGCGATATTCCTGCTGGGGGTGCTTTTGGAATCGGGGGCAAGAAAAACTCTCACGGCGGTCGCTCAGCGGACCGTTTACCAATTGCCTTTGGTGCGCGCGATCTACCGAACGACCGACAAGTTCGTCAACCTGATGCCCTCGGGTGACGTCGACAACTTGAAGGGGATGCGAGTGGTCTACGTTCGATTCGGTAACTCGCTGGTGAGTCCCGGAACCTTGGCACTGATGCCATCGATGGAGGTCTTTTCGCTTGCCGGAAAAGATCACTGGATCGTGATCATTCCCACGGCGCCAATCCCCGTCGGTGGCGCGATGTTGTTCGTCCCTGCGGAATCCGTGTTCTCGACCGACATGAGCATCGACGCGTTTGCCGGGAGCTTCGTGTCGCTCGGGGTGAGCACCGCGCCGTTCCAGGTCGGCGATCCGATCGCGATCCCCGATCGCTCTCCTGACGACAATTTTCAAGCCGTCCATGCACGCGAATTGTCACCATGACGACCTCGCGTTCGTCGCGGTCGTGTTTGACCGCCAGAACGACAGAAAACGCATGTCGGCTTGTGACAGCGGTAGCGATCGGCCGAAATCCGCACCACCGCTACAGAACGCCGAAACCGGACGGCTGCGGGGATACGGTCTGCGGGCACGGTGACCGTTGGCCCGACCACGGCGACCTGCACTCAACAGGCTGATAAGTATTGGCCGGCTCACGGCCACGTACCGTGGACCTCTCCATCAAGTTCATTCCCCACTGGGCATCGTTCGACTGGCGACGCATCATCTAACCCTTAATGTGTTCGTCCATATTTTGACCTGCAAATCGCTAGTTGTCGTCGATGTGGACAATTTTCGGTTCCGGCCGAGAGTTTAAGACAAACGTCATCATGGCAATGTCGTTCGGGTCCTTTCCGGCTTCGCGAGCGCGATTTGCCATTTCGCCAGTTAGCGCGAGTTTTACGAGCACGCCCTGGTCGTCACCGATGTGACTTTCAACACGTTCCCAAAGGTCATCTGGATAAAGCCTTGCGAGGCGATCGATGTCTTCCGCACGAAAGAAAATTACCTGCGAGAGTTTGACCCCCTTCATCTTGTCGAGGCGTTGCTTGTCGATCTTAGCGATCGCCGACCCAGGCTCATGATCACCTTGAATCGCGTCATCGTTGACAAAGGTTTTGAACGTGGCGAAGTCATGTTCGACGAAGAGGGTCGCCACCGCATCTAACGCGACGGCCATGGGTTCCGCTGCTGACGAGGGTGATGCGCAGAACGCTAGCGTGAGGTACGAAGCGAAGGATCGAATTACGAAACGCATTGGATGCTCACTCTCCATAGAACGAACGTTAAAGATCACCGGCGCCCGTCAGGGCGTCCGGTGCATTGCCTTGTTGGGCTGCTGATTGTGACCTTTCGGCATCGTGAGAATGAATTCGCGAGTGTCAATCTCGTCGGTAACCAGATTGCCAGGGATAAACCCCACTTTTTCCAAAACGCGACCCGAGGCAATGTTTTGCGTTGCAACTGTCGCCCGCATGAACGAGATCCCATTTTCCACAAGTACAGCTTTCACTGCCAACAAGGATTCTGTTGCATAGCCATGGCCCCAATACTCCGGAAAGAACACAAAGCCAACATTGGTTGCCCGACTTGGACTATCAAGGCATGCATCCAGTTGACCAATGTAAGAACCTTCTTTGCCAAGCCGAATTGCCCAATTTAGCCAAACTTCGTCGCCACCCGGCGAGAGCCTGCTTTCCTTGCGTTTCCACTTCGTTCGCAATTGGTTCAAGTCCTTCGGGCCGCCAGCGTCAATCCAGCGGTAGATGCGCTCGTCACACAATGAACAAAACAAGAAATCTGCGTGTGCGGCCACCAAGGGCTCAAGTGATAGCCTGTGAGCGCTGATTGAACGATTCAGAACCGATGCAAACTCTTTCGTCATCTGTTTGTCATATTTCGGCCTTGGTGCCCAACGTCAAAGATCAGCGTCGCCGTAGGCGTCCGCCTGAATTGCCTTGTTGGGCGGCCGCTCCATCAAACGGTGTGTTTCACTTTCTCCTGAATGCACAAATCCTAACCGCTCATAAAGTGACACGGAGCGGTTTTTCTTTAACACCTGTAATTTGACCGTAACGGATGATTGATCGGCTTCGGCCAGCAGATCTTTAACGATACTCGTGCCAATCCCTGCATTTTGGTAATCTGGAAGTATTTGTATTTCGGACAAAAACCAATCGCTCTCTCCCTTCTTTACTGAAAGGACGCCCACAGCCTGCCCGGCATACTCAACCATCTGATACCTGCATGGATTCCACTTTTTCTCAAAAAATCTATTTTGAAGGCTGCTGTCCCAGAGTCCAAATTGGTCCACAACAACGGTTCGGTAGCACACATCATTTATCTGCTTCACGAGCGCCCTGTCTTCTGTTGACGCATCTCGCAGCTTGTACCGCATGCAAACCTCCATGCCGCCCAACGTCCCGCATGACGGGGCGGCGGGAGTTGACGTTGACCTTAAAATCGGCTGGCCACCCCCGCTCCCGTGTATGCGATGGCGTACGCCCGTCATGGGCATGAGTTTATGGGGTGCAAGTCCCCTGTGCGAGACTGCGAGTCTCAAGGAGATCAGGATACCAAATGAAAGCTCCGATTGGCAAAGCACTAGGCGAAGGCAGCTGCGTGGGGGTGACCCACGGTGGGAAAGCTGGAGCCAAAACTGCGAGGCTACGGACGGAAACGTCCTATAAGGCCGGCTCGACCAGGAAAGTGAGCACCACATCACGAAGCCGTTCCCCGTTAGTTGAGGTCGTGTGGGGAGGGTGGTCAGCGATGGCCACCCTTACCCGATTCTGGCGTTCCTGATGTCTGGGACTCGTGCTCAGCGTAGCGGTGCTCGTAATCGTAATCGATCGCAGCATCATACTCTGCGCTGGGCTCGGCGATGTTTCGTGGGATCGCTTGGGCAGCACGAAGCCATTGATCGCGAGCGTGTTGATGGAGCCCCACGAGTGGTTGTGACGCCTCAAATGACCGAGCAACGTAGTCGATCGAAAGCCGATAAACGTCGAGTCGCGCTCATGGTCGAAGGATTGCGCCGTCATCAACGCTGGTCCCGAATACGAGTACGAGCACCGTCGCTGCGCGACTGAGCACGAGCACGAGGGCTGAGGCCATCGTTGAATGTAATCTCCACGAAGTGGTCGCGGACGTGACGGGCGGCGGTAACGTGTAGAAACACCAGGCCACTCCAGCGGATCAATTCGATTAAGAGGTTGTCTCTGCCGAGCGAGTTCCCAATTCTCGGCAAGATCATCGCGGTGCAGATGATACCAGTCGAGCACGGCCGGGTCCCGACAGCATTCCACTTGACTCATTTCCCGAGTCCTTCCGGCACCATTGGCCGAGAGTTCGCAGTCAACTTTTGGAGGGGACTAGCCGTCCGGGGCCTGCCCAGCGTAAGACGATTCCCAAACCTGATGGCAGTCAGCGGCATCTCGGCATTCCAAACGTGATCGACCGCCTGATCCAACAAGCCATCCTCCAAGTCTTGACCCCGATCTTCGATCCCTCTTTCAGTGAATCGAGTTTCGGTTTTCGACCCAAGCGATCCGCACACGGAGCCATCAAGCAGATTCAGCAAACGATCCGCAGCGGTTACCGCTGGTGCGTGGACATGGACCTTTCGAAATTCTTTGACCGGGTTCAGCACGATGTCTTAATGGCACGCGTGTCTCGTAAAGTTCACGATCGGAGGTTACTGAAGCTGATCGGCCGCTACCTGCGTGCGGGCGTGATGGTCGAAGGTCACATCCAACCTTCCGCCGAAGGAACCATGCAAGGTGGCCCGCTTTCACCCTTGTTAGCGAACGTCCTGCTGGACGACCTGGACAAGGAACTCGAAGCACGAGGGCTGCACTTTGTTCGCTACGCGGACGACTTCCTGGTATTCGTCAAATCAGAAGTTGCTGCACAGCGAGTGTTCAATTCGGTTGAACGTTATCTCACACGAACGCTCAAGCTCGTTGTCAACCGCGAGAAGAGTCGCGTCTGCCGTACTGCGGGAGTCGAGTTTCTCGGCTACCAGTTCCACGGCTACGGCGGCCAGATTCGCGTGAGTCCCAAGAACGTACTGAAGTTCAAACAGCGAGCCAAGGAAATCTTGAATCGCAACCGCGGCATGTCGATGACGCGACGGCTGAATGAGCTTCGTCTCTACCTGAAAGGTTGGATCGATTACTTCGTGTTGGAACAACGCAAGAGCTTCGCGATAACGCTGGATAAGTGGCTACGGCGACGAGTCCGCGCGTGTTACTGGAGCAGTTGGCGCTTGCCACGCACCCGGCTGCGAAATTTGAAAGCTCTCGGTGTTCCTCATGACGAAGCCTACCCCTTTGCCCACAGTGGCAAAGGTCCTTGGCGTCTCTCGATGACGTCTGGTGTTCAACGCGCGATGTCGAACACATGGCTGACGGCGCAAGGCCTGTTTGCATTAACGGATCGATGGAGCGAGCTTGCTCCGAAGCGACGAACCGCCTAGTGCGGACCCGCATGCTAGGTGGTGTGGGAGGGGTCCCGGGTAACCGGGCCCCTATCCCGATT
>JBGTCJ010000252.1:0-2466 GCA_041748895.1 Pirellulaceae bacterium | reverse complement strand
TGCATCAAACATCATTAAGCAAAAAGCAATTCTGATGCCGTTTTAAAACTGACGGCGGTTTAACCAACGACAGCAAGTCGTTGGCTTCTTAACGATCATAGTCAAGGCTTGGTAACGGCTCATCAAATTCAAGCTGGCCGCGGGGTCTCCCTTCTGGTGACGTCGGGGCTGCGGGCGGTGATAGGCGACGCAGCGCTGGCCGAGGAAGTCCTGTGCCGGATGGTTCCTCGAGTAAACCCGGGTCACTGACTTGGCCTCGGGCACGTTCAGGCAGCGTCTCGTCTTGTGATACCGGTGGCAGAACCGGCGGCGCTGGCAGGATGGACGAGATCGGGTTGCGGTAGTTGGCCGTTGCCGGATCAGGGCAAGGGTACTGACATCCGCAGCATCGATCGCAGGTTTCGTTGGACTTCCAAAACTTCAGGTCGTCACAAAAGCGTCGCGAGGCAACGAAGATGCGGTCGCCAGGTTGAATTTGATAGTTTGTCGTGGTGTCGCCCAACTGCGTGATTTCGCGGTAGCAAATCGGGAGCGCTACACGACACGATGGCGGTGGAGTGGGCCTAGCCAAGACGATTTTGCAGGCGTCCGCTTGGCTGGTGAGTCCGCCAGCGGCAAGGATCGCGTCGAGCACTTTTTCGTTACCGACAAAGGGATAGCTGCCCGGCGACGCCACCTCACCAAGCACGTAAAAACGGTGCACCTGTTCGAGCAATCTTACATTAATCTGCGTGGCTTCTTCATCTCGATTCTCAATCGCGGTCTCGATCAATTCCTCGGCTGCTTCAAGGGTGAGGCCTGCCACGATGACGCGACCGTAACCACCGAGGTCGACGGTCCCATCGGCAAGCACTCGTTGGTCGGCTGGAAAGCGGATGGCCGAGTCCAGCGCCACAGGTTCCACAATTAAAACATCGCCCGGCTGGATGTAGTGAGCCGCCAGCACTGTTTCATTAAGCTCGCGAGGCAGATCCACGCCCATCGGCGTCCGATTAATAACGGCCTGCGCTTGCTCGGTTAGCAAATTGCGAGGCGGAGAGAGTGAAAACCCCGTCGCATTACAACCTACGGCAAACAAAAGAATGCATAACGGGACAATTGTTCGGTACATGACTAACCTCAAAAAAACTGCGGAATCGCTCCATCGCTTCCACTATCTTTTTTCGGCCTATCAATTGCCCCGGCTACAAGGTGGGGTAGGTTGCCGGAAAAGTCGCCGCAAACCTACCGGTCGCTCCTATTCAAAATCGCGCTCCCGCCCACAGCAATAGGAGCGAACGTTGCCGCCGCTTCTCGAACAAGAAACCTTCTCGCACCCTGTCTTAAGGTGTCAAAAGGCCTCAAGCGAAGACGCGGATCGGATATCAAACCTTGCACTTCGACAAAAAGCGTTCGGTTGCTGAGCAAACGGTTGACGCGAATGATCGCTGCGATTGGCAAGGCTGCCCCGATGGCCAACTGCTCGGCAATCGCAGTGATGGCGATGTTGGCAACATCAAAGTTTCCCGTCGCGATCACCGCATCCACATCCATGTAACCGCTGGCCAGGAAAATCCGTCCCCGGGCGAGCACTTGAAGGCGACTGCTCAACAACCAAAAGTCCTCGATCCTCGCCATACCGGCACCAATCGTTCCGCGCACTCCGCCCTCTTCGAATCGCGTTCCCGCAAGCGAGAAGGCGCCGAGATACGCTTGAGCCGAAGTCAATCCAGGAAACGCTCTCGCCTGACTGCCGGCAAGCTCGGCATTGAAACGCCCCGTCAAATCGGCTGCCGATCGAATGCCGGTGCCGTTCAAACTTAAGGTGCCATTCAAGTTTCCTCGCGCATACGAACGGCTGCTTCCTCCGGCTTCGTCGAGTAACCTGCCAAAATCCAGTCGACGCGCGGTCCATTGACTCGTCAAATCAAACGCCCCCGGACGAGCCGATGAAGACCGAAGATTCGCGGTTCCTAATAATCGACCTTGCTCAACCGCTGACTCGATCGAGTGCAGCGATAACGTCCAACGCGATAAGTCACGTTCGGCCGACCCGACCAACGACGCGTGAGCCGCACCCGTCGGGATTCCAAACACTCGGCTGTCACGCACCGCAACCGCGCCACGAACCCGGTAACTTCGATCGCTTTCCAAGGTCAAGCGGCCCGATAAAATGCCATCGCCCCAATTCTCAGCATCAGGGGAAAAGAACATCAGCCCGCGTGAGGCGTTGATCGCCCCCAAACGAATCTGCAGCGTCCCACGTCCATCGGAAAGCGCAACTCGGCCAGCAGCATCGATCTGCCCGCCCGCAAAACTGCCGCGAACCGAATCAATGATAAGAACGTCGCCCTGGGCACGAAGACTCGCGTAGACTCGCCGCGCCACGAGCCTGCGATCAACGGAAAGATTGTCAACAGTGATGCGTGCCCGCGCCGCCAATGTTGGCTGATCGCCATCTGCAGCGTCAAGGTTCACCACTCCTGA
>JBGTCJ010000251.1:0-19934 GCA_041748895.1 Pirellulaceae bacterium | reverse complement strand
AGAATCTGCGAGTAGCTCGGGACGTGACCGCGGCGGCCCGGCGATTGGCCGTGGCCGATCAAATCGGCAGTGAACGTGGCAAGCCCATGTTCAGCGAGCGATTCGGCCAAAGCACGATAGCGACCGCCATGCTCGCCTAATCCGTGAACGACCACGACGCAGCCGCGCGGGGAAGGGGTCATCCGCCAAAGGACGCCGTGCAGAGTCGCGTCGGCTCCCGTGGCGTGCGTCGTCTCGATCCAAGTGTCCGGCAACGACGCGTCTCGCTAATCTCGCTGGAGCGCCCAAGCGGCGCCGGCGGCAACGACCGACAACCATGTCGGATGGCTCATCGTTTCGTTGTGGTGCCCGAGCGTCGTGGCAAAAACGCGCAGGCCCCCCGTTTCGCGCTTCCAAATCACCGGCTGGTCAGCTTTCTGTTCGGTACTCATCGCGGTCGCCAGCACGGTCGTCCCCGGCCAGACGTCGGTGATCACGTACAGCTCGCCGTTGGGCGTTGTCCACCGATCGCCGATGGCGGCTACCAGCCCGCTGGCTTTCCCCTCGGGTGTTGGGATCACGTCCAAGGGACGTTTCCCTTTCTCGTGAAAAGTCGATGTGACCCCAATCAACTCGCGCCACGAATCGGCCGCCGAGGAGACGCGGTAGGAATGCATTGAACAGTGGATGAAGATTGCCGGCACCGAATACTTGCGGTGACCCTGAACGATCCGCTCAACCAGTTCCGGATCAGCCATCCCACCAAAACACTCGTTGTGGACGATCAGATCGTAACCCTGGGCCCACTGCGGGTCATCGTAAATCGTCGCGCGAGTGTCTTTGGGCTCGGCATACTGGTGAATCGTCCACTCGGTCGGTCCTAAGTGTTTGCCGAACCCCTCGACCACAATCTTTCGCTGCGTATCGTAATCATGGCAACACCCACCGGTAACCAACATCGCGCGAATCGGCTTGACGGGCGAAGCGTCGGCCGTGGCGTCGGCGGCGATGGCCCATGTCGCGCCGAACACGATGGGCACCGACAACACGATAGAAGCGATCGGTCGCACAAAACGCAGCATCCCTGCGGCGGCACGGCGGCTACTGGATCGGTCGTTCATGTTGGAGAGTTCCCTAGTAGGCGGGTAATGGGGAAAATGGTTGCCAAAGTCAACGTTTCAAAATACCAAGGGGCGGCCTCGTCCGCACGACCATGATCCTGCGGCTACTGATCCTTTTCACCGTCGTTCCGATTCTCGAATTGTACTTGCTTTTGCAGTTGTCGAGCGTCACGAACATCTGGTTTACGCTCGCCGTTGTGATGGGCACGGGACTGGCCGGTGCAATCCTGGCGAAGCGACAGGGCGTGATGGCGATCCGGAATTTCCAACAGGCTCTTGCTCAGGGGCGACTTCCCGCGCTCGAGATCGTGGAAGGCGTGATCATCACTTTCGCCGCAGCCCTGATGCTAACCCCGGGGCTGCTGACCGATTCGTTAGGACTGATGCTGTTGGTCCCCACCACTCGTGGACTGATCCGACGCTGGTTCACGCGTCGGTACGCGGGACGATTCCACGTGACCCGGTTCGGCGGTAATGGGCAGCGTTCCTGGACCCACCCCGACACGATCGAAGCGGACTTCAGTCGCCGAGAGACCTGATCACTCCGCTTGGATTTCAAGACACGCATGGCCACACGCAATTTGACCGTCATCCTCGGCGACCAGCTCTCGACCGAGCTCGCGGGTTTGGACGGCTTTGATCCCAAGTGCGATCTTCTCTGGATGGCCGAGAACGATGAGGAGGCGACTCACGTTTGGTGCCACAAGTATCGGCTGGTCGCATTCTTCTCGCCGATGAGGCACTTTCGGGATGCCCTCCGGCGGCGGCGATGGCCGATCGACTACCACGAACTACCGTCCGAGCCACGAGACCACGCAGCGGCAAAAACCAGTTTCTCCGACCGTTTGTCTCTGACGCTCGAGCGCGTTCGACCGCGGGCCGTGGTGTTGACCGAGCCTGGCGACTATCGAGTGCGTCAATTGCTGCAGGAGACCTGCCAGCGGTTGGAAGTTCCGATCGAATTTCGTCAGGATCGAGATTTTTACTGCACACCCGAGAGGTTCGAAAGTTGGGCCAGCGGTCGAAAGTCGATGGTCCTCGAATCCTTTTACCGGATGATGCGGTCCGAGCATGACATTTTGATGGACGGCGAGGGCAAGCCCGTTGGTGGCACGTGGAATTTCGATCAGCAGAATCGAAGAGCGTTTCCCCGCGGTGGTCCCGGTCCGATCCCAACGGCGCCAAGTTTTGCCCCTGATGCCGTGACGCGCAAAGTCATCCGGATGGTCGAAACTCGTTTTGAGGATCATCCCGGAAAGACCGATCGTTTTGATTTGCCGGTGACGCGTGAGCAGGCGCTCGAGTACCTCGAAGACTTCGTCTCCCAGCGTCTTGCGCGGTTCGGCGAGTTTCAAGACGCCATGTGGTCGGGCAGTGATTTCCTTTATCACTCCCGACTCAGCCACTCGCTCAATCTTCACCTGCTTTCGCCTCGCGAGGTTGTCGAGGCAGTCGTCGCGGCATATCACGACGGAACCGCGCCTCTGAATGCCGTCGAAGGGTTCGTGCGGCAGGTGATCGGATGGCGGGAGTACGTTCGCGGAATCTATTGGCACACGATGCCCGAGTACGCCGATCGAAATGGGCTCGGCTGTGACCCCGACCAGGACGTGCCCTCTTTCTTCTGGGATGGAAAGACCGACATGGCCTGCGTTGCTGACGCGATGCGGCTGTTGATCGAAACCGCGTACGCTCACCATATCCAACGCCTGATGGTGCTCGGCCTCTACGCCCAATTGCTCGGTGTTCACCCTCTGGCGTTCCATCGCTGGCACATGGCCATGTATGCCGACGCGATCGATTGGGTCAGTCTCCCCAATGCCCTGGGCATGAGCCAACACGGCGACGGCGGGATGATGGCGACCAAGCCGTACTGTGCCAGCGGAAACTACATTCATTCGATGAGTAACCATTGTGGGAAATGCCGCTATCATCCCAAACGCGCGGTCGGTGAAGACGCATGCCCGTTCACGACGCTCTACTGGGACTTTCTCGATCGGCACGCGGAAACGTGGTCGAACAATCACCGGATGGCGATGCAAATGAAAAATTTGGAAAGGAAATCTCGCGAGGAAATGGTAGAAATCAGACTTCGTGCCGCCCAACTTCGCGCCGGCACATTGGGTTCACTTTGATCGCGAAGGAGTAGGCGAGATGACCTTTGGACGACTCGTTGCTTGTCAGATCACGCATTACGCCAGCCCACTAGGTCTGCTAAGGCTCGCCCACCGCGATCATCGCCTGATCGGAATCGCCTTTCCGGAGGACAACCAACTGGCTGCGGAAAAGGCTCCGTCCGTGGGCGAACTTCATCGCGAAGGCGGTCACGACAGTCGCGCTAGGGCGTTCTTGGACGGCTACTTTGCCGGGCGGCCCGACGTCGGCAGTTGTCCGTTTGAGTTCGCTGTCGGCACGCCCTTTCAGCAGACCGTCTGGAGGACGCTGTGCCAGATCGCATTGGGCGAAATCACAACTTACGGCGAGATCGCTCGTCGAATCGGGCGCCCCACGGCCGCTCGCGCCGTGGGCGCCGCAATTGGCCGCAACCCGCTGGCGATCCTGATCCCCTGCCATCGCGTCGTGGGGCGCTCGGGCGCGTTGGTGGGTTTCGGCGGTGGACTGGAGCGGAAACGTTGGCTTCTGGCCCACGAGCATCGCATCGTCGGAGGTCGATCTCGCGCCGAAAGCGATTGGAGGCTCAGTTCCAACCCCCCTGTGGAGGTCTAATCGGGGAGAATTTAACGCAATCACCTATTTAACGGCGGTCCAGACGAGATATTCTACCTGGGTGGTTGGTTTAGCTTTTCCAGACCCAGCCTGCGTGTGTCACGCATCGTTCCTGGGAAAGCCAGTTGCCACCTTCCGGCAAAGACCCCCCTCTTTTTTGCGTTTGAGGAAATTTTCGATGAGACGAGTATTGATTTGCGCTGTGATCGCTGCCCTGGTTTCGCCCGTGATGGCACAGAACGCAGGCAAGCGTGGCCAAGGCCGAGGTAACCAGGCGGTCACGAATATGATGAAGAACCTGGAAGCGGTCGAATTGACGAGCGAACAAAAGGTAAAAATTGAGAAGGCCGCCGAAGAGCTGAAGACCTCGCTGGTGGCGCTTCAGTCCGAAGGCTTCAAGCCGGATTGGAATAAGCAAAAGGCCGAAGCGATGAAGAAGGCGCGCGAGGAAGGTGTCAAGGGAAAGGAACTTGAATCCAAGGTTCTCGCCTCGCTCGACCTGACCGACGACCAGAAGGCCGTGTTGAAGAAGCATGCCGACGCGATGACCAAGTTCCAGCGAGCCGTTGCAACGACCCTCACGTCGGAGCAGATTGAGAAGCTCCCACAGCAGCTCAAGACGCAGCTGACGCGGGCACTTCCCAAAGGCAAGCAAGCCAAGGGCAAGAAGAACGCCGCTTGATCCGTCGTTGCCTGGCGATGCCCTCCAAGCTGAATCACTAGGCCGACGACGTTCATGAGCAAAACCCAGTTTCCGCGCTACAGCGTGGAGGCTGGGTTTTTTTGTGCCGCGCGCAGTGGACTCTTCGACCCATCGCGGCCGCGTGAGCGGAAGAATCGGCAAAGTCCGCCATTCAGCCCAGCCGAGCCAGGCCAAGGGGTCCGATCAGGTTGACTTTTCAGGCGTGTCCGACGCCCGGTGCTACATTCCCGGTAGTGCTCGGACCAGCTCGCGTGACTGCGGTAGCGCAGCCCGCGCAGGCTCGGAGTGACGCAGGCGTCTGTTTGACAGACGCGGTGCATCAAGAGCGCGACCGACGCACGTCCGATCGATTTAGGCATCCCCACACCTGCCCCTCGAATTTCACCATGCCACGGCCCATTGCTTGTCTCACGCACCGTCAGATGTTGCTCATCGCGTTGGCGGCGCTTTCGCTGACCGCGCTGCTGCCCAAGACAGGGTTCGCCCAGTGGGGATACGCGCCGCCGCAGGGTGGGCTCCGGTACCGTGGCCTGTTCTTTGACATCAACATCGGCCCTGCGGTCCCGCCGGCTTGGGCGTCACCGCACCCACGTTTCGGTGTCCCTCAAGAGAGCTTCGGTGCAGCACCACCGAGGCACCCCTCAGACCACGATCGTGAACGGTTCTATCACGACCTGGACCGGATGCACCGCTACCAAACCCGCGAAGAAAGGTACGAGAGCGATTTTCGCAACGCCTACACCGATCGTGATGCCGTAGGACAAGGCTTCGGCTGGCGATCACTTGCGATCGTGCAACCACAACTCGCTGTTCCCCCGTCGGCTCGAACCGATGCAGGTGTGCCCGGCCAGTGGGATACGCATTACCGAAGTGGCTTTCGGGGCCAGGTGCCTGACCCACAGGTCGCCGACCAGCTGCGGGCCGCAGCCAATCGGCTCCATAGCGGGTTGTCGCGAAAACGCGACGCTCATGTCTGGCTCAAACACCTCGCGCCGCAGCGGATCATCGATTCGATCGATCGCGCCGAATTCCCCGGTGCCCTCTCGGATCTACTGATCAATTACCAAGGCGTCGCTGACAACCCAAGGCTCGTCCTTGTTGCGCGGACCGAAGGGTTTGAGGACACCCGCGACCTGCTCGCGCACTACGTGACGCTTCCCTCGCGATTTCCGCAGAGCGAAGACTGGCAGCACGAAACCTCCGACCCATCGGCCGTCTGGCCGCCACTGGAGGCGGGCGCGGTGATCGTGAACGAAAGGGTCGTCAATCAAACGCCCGGTGCCGACCCCCAAGCCCCCGCGCTCCCGCGCGAGACGCCCGGCGACGCGTCGATGCCTGAACTCGGACCGAGCTTGCTTCGCAGCGAGTCTGCTAAGCCGATGATCGATACGCTACCCGATCTGCCCAACGTCACGCTGCCCGAGCTCAACGGCCCCGCCATCACGCCCCTATCGGTTCCTTTGCCGCCGGCCGTTGCCCCCCGCGTTGCTGCGCCGACTACACCGGATCGTGACGCCGAGGTGATCGAACTGCTGCCGGCGCCGATCCCGACTCCAGACTGAGTGCGAGGTCGGTTGCAGGGAACGGTCGATCAGCCGCGATCGCTCAGCGCCAACAGTTGGGCCAAGTCGATGGTCGTGGCGCCGTAGAGGACTGTGGCCAACACCGGGACACTGGTGAACTGGCGAATCAGCTCGGCATTGTCGTCGGCGCTCGGATCTCGTTCGGCCCGCGTGTGATTGAGGATGATCCCGCGAATCGGTATCCGACGCGCCTGGCCCGCTACCACGGTGGCGACGACCTGATGGACCGTGCCCAATCGATTGGCCGCAACGATCACCACGTCGCTGGCCAAGTCGATGGCCAAATCTGCGACCGACCAATTCGCAGAAATGGGAGAAAAGAGACCCCCGGCACCTTCGATCAAGACCCAGTCGACGTCCGACTCGGCCGCGATCAACCCTTCCACCAGCAACTGCTCGTCGACCGCCGTGCCCTCCCGCCGGGCCGCGATCGGGGGGGCCACCGGCGCGAGAAATCGCTGCGGGCAAACGTCCCATGGGTTTCCGCGTCGTCCCGATGCCTCCCAGAGAATCTCGGCATCGATGCTGTGGCGGCGACGCGAACTGGTTGCCCCGGGTGGGTCAACGCACCCGCTCGCCACCGGCTTGTAGACCCCGACCGATGCGCCAGAATGTCGTAAGGCTCTAACGATCAGCGCCGAGACATACGTTTTCCCCGCATCGGTATCGGTACCGGTGATGAATAGGCGGCGTGCCGATCGTAAACCCATCAAGGACTCCTGTCATGCGTACCGTTCGGTTGGCCGTGCTGCAGCTTCGTGGGAACGGTTCCCGCGACGATAACGTCGATCGTTCGATCGAAAAGATCATTCAGGCCGCCGACGATGGCGCCCAGGTGATCTGTTTGCAGGAGTTGTTCACGGGCCCCTATCCAGCCCAGTCCGAGGACCATCGTGTCTTCGCGTGGGCCGAATCGATCCCCGGACCAACGACCAACCAGTTGGCGTCGATCGCTCGCGAGCGACAGATTGTGGTGGTCGCTCCGCTTTTCGAACGACGTGCCCCCGGGCTCTATCACAACAGTGTCGCCGTGATCGATGCCGACGGATCGATCGCGGGCTTGTATCGAAAGATGCACATACCCGATGACCCCCTGTTCTACGAAAAGTTTTACTTCACCCCCGGCGATCTCGGCTTCAAGGTGATCGCCACGCAGTATGCCAAATTGGGCGTCGGCATCTGCTGGGATCAATGGTACCCGGAGGCCGCCCGTTTGTTCGCGTTGGCGGGCGCCGAAATGCTTCTCTACCCAACCGCCATCGGATGGATTCATGCTGAGAAAGACCAGTGGGGCGCCGGTCAACATCAGGCCTGGCAAACCATGATGCGATCCCACGCGATCGCTAACGGGATTTGGTTGGGGGCTCCCAACCGAGTCGGCATCGAAAAGGAACTCGAGTTTTGGGGTGGCTCGTTCATCGCGTCCCCACGAGGCGAGATCGTCGCGGAAGCCACGCACGATGCCGAGGCGATCGTGATCGCCGATTGTGACCTGTCACTGAGCGATGAAGTGCGAACGCACTGGCCTTTCCTCCGTGATCGTCGAATCGACGCCTACCAAGATCTCACGCGTCGCTGGATCGACTGAGGCACGGTGCCGGCGGACCGCGGCCTAATCGCTGAGATGGTCCAGGTTCGCATCCACCGCCGATTGCCACCCCAGCGCCGCCACATCATCCGCGGTTGCCCAGCGGCTCTCCGACCCCCACAACGGTCGGTGGCAAATCGGACATCGCGTGTCGCATGGATCGAGGTATTGGTGCTCGCTAAGCGTGTCAGGCTCCAACCAAACCGCCTCGCATTCATCGCACACGACCAAACCGTGCGGCTGCGGATCCTCGGTACCACAGATCCGAATCCCACACAAACCGCCACCGCAAATCGGGCAATAGTCGATGGAGTGTTGAGGTGTCATGGGGTGACCATGGAGAGGGAAAGAGGCGGCGTCATAGTGGGTACGCGGTGATCAATCGATTTTGCTCGAGCACGATGCGGATACGGCGGGCGACCGGGTTATTGAGACGACGCCCCTCGCGACCGCCGACGTAACCGATTCTCGCTCCCATATCGACCGTGTAGATCGTTCGTCCGTCGTCTTGATACTGGGTCGTGCGATCGCCTGCCTTTGCCATCTCGTGGGCGCGATCGAGCGTCTGGAGTGCCCCTTCCATCCCGCCATCGAAAACGCCGTGCCTCCCCGGTCTCCCGGGATCGTCTTCGACGTGCCTACGCAAATGATCCAGGCGATGCCCCTCGGCGCTGCCGGGCGTGAACAGCAGACCCGACGGCGACAAAAAACGACGATCCCCAAGATCCTCCAACAACCCATACAATCGCTGCGTATCGCCCGCCGCTTCCGCACGTTCGACTTTTGACTCGACCGTCGGACTTGGCCTCGCGGCCCCATCGCTCCGGGGAACGCTCGGCAGGTCCCAGCCGAAACGTTCGTTAAGCGTGGGCCGGGCCAACCCGTAGAGAACTGCCAATGCCAGCAGAAGCAGGACACCGACCGACCGGGTTGGCTTGGCCTTCAATGGATTTTTGGGCATCTCACAGCCGCACCGGTTGGAGTCACGATTTGACCGAGGCCAATTCGTGTTGTAACTTCCCACAGAGTCGCCAATATCGGCCCTCCCGAAGCCATTGGCAACGATACAACCCGCACCGGCAGGCACCTTTTCTCGGCCGGCTGTTGCTCGTGTGTCTTGCCGAAAACGAATCGGCAACCTTTCGACCTCGTTCTCCTATCCAACTTGCCACCAATGAGCCATCGGTTCGCTTTTCTATTTTCCTTGATCCTCGGAGTATTCGTTTCGCTGATCGGTCTTACGACCCGGCCAGCGACCGGAGCAGAACCGGGGTGGTCGCCCGTGATCGTCGCCCGCGGCAGCTATCGTCATCAGATCGAATCGCTCCCGATCGAGCAGCGTCCCTACCGCCCGCTACACTTCTACGGCAATTCGGTCCGGCGAAGCCATTACCGCGGCAATCCGCTTCCACTGCCCAAAGACGTGATTATCACGGCGGGTCAGATCGTTCGCCGGGCTCCCTGAGCACCACGTTCGTCGACGGCTCGCACAACCGTACGCGGCCCAGAATTCGCGACGTTGGGATCGGCCCCTGCTGTCGACTGTCGATCGACCACGGGACGTTGTCGCCGATCACGTAGACGTGGCCCGGCGGTATCGTCAGCGGCCAAACAGCCGTGATCTCATCTTCTGCGGCAATCCAGTACGCGATCGGTCGGAAGATTTTCAAATCGTTGATCCGGATCTGCCCCTCCATCAACCGCAGTGCCAGCGGGTGGGTCGGGGTGACGGGAGGGCGAGCGTCGGCTGCCTTAACGCCTGCGTCCGACGCATCGGACAACGCGGGGAACGAAGGCCGCCTCGATGCGTTGTCAACCGAAACGGGGTTCTCTCCGGGCGAGCAGGTTATCGATCGTGTCACGATCCCCGCGGAACTCCAAAATGCGACTTCGAGTCGCGACGGTTGATCGGCCCACGCGATGAAGCCGAGACGGATCGTGTCGATCGGCCGCATCCATCTCCGCTCTGTGACGCTCCCCGGATAATCGTCGCGAATTCGGCCCGGGGGCGGATCTTCGGCAGTACCCGGGACGCGCTGGTAGACGTCGCGATGCCCATAAACGAGCCAACCGGACGGCTGGTCCTGCTTCACCGATGCACCAAACCCCCCCGGCCGCGATCGCCACGTCGGTGATTTCCCGGTTTCCACCTGCCACCTCGATTGACCACCGCGGCGGAACCGGTCGTCGTGGACCAGCATCCACGGCGCCCCCGCGTCGAGCGGTTGGCCGTCGCGCATCAGCCATCCCCGATCGACGCTTAACGATTGCCCCGCGATCGCGACCACGCGCTTGACACGAAGGCCGGAGGCACCCTGAATCGCCACCCCCTCGCCCACCGCCGGCGACCAATGGGAGTTCCGCTCGATTTCAACCGAGACCAGATCTCCCGGCCGGCTCGGGCCCGGTTCGGCACGGCCGCCACAGTGGAAGCAGAGAACATCGCTCCGATTCGCCGGAACGTCCAAACCATGAACCGGCCATCGGATGCCGCAGTCATGGCACCGGCACTCGCGATGGCTGCCCAGAAGCGTCGGGGTCATGGAAGTGCCGATCACGCGAAGGATTTGACGATCGCTCACCTGCGTCGATCGAATGGCCAGCCGACCGACGACGACTCCTGCCACACTGACGAGAAGGCCAAAAAGCAGTAACCTTGCCAGTGAGATTGGGTATCGCCAATGCCCATTGGCTGCCCGATCCAATGATCCGTCGATATACTCTCGTCCCTCTTTGGAAACCGCGGCTATCCGGCTTGTCACGTCGGTCGCCCCACTCGCCCGATACGTTTGATCACCAATTTCATGACCGACCCCGACCGCACTGATCTTTTCCCTTCACCGGAAACCTCGACGGAGACCCGCGGTCGAATGGGAAAAGTGCTCGGGGTCCGTGTCGCCGGGACGGGGTCGTTCGTGCCTTCCCAGGTCGTCACCAACGAAGACCTTGCGGCACTCGGATGCGATAGCGATTGGATCGTCAGACGCACGGGCATTCTCCAGCGGCGGAAGGCCGCGGACGACGAAGCGACAAGCGATTTAGCATATCACGCTGCGTTGGCCGCGATGGAGGCCGCTGCGGTATTGCCCTCGGAAATCGATTTGCTCATCGTCGCCACGATCACGCCCGATTTCCCTACCCCTTCAACGGCCTGTGAACTCCAACGAAGACTGCAGATCGTCGCACCGGCGATGGATCTCAACGCCGCCTGCGCGGGTTTTATGTATGCCGCCGTCGCTGCGGGACAGTTCATCGCGGCTGGAAACGCCCGCTGTGCCCTAGTCGTCGGTGCCGATGTGATGAGCCGGACGATCGATCCCGATGACAAAAAGACCTACCCGCTATTCGGCGACGCCGCCGGCGCCGCGATCCTGATGGCCGACACCGCGAAAACGGCCGGCGGGATGCTGGCTTATCAACTGGGGAGCGAAGGGTGTGGCGGCGAAATGCTCTGTATTCCCGCTGGAGGTAGCCGCCAGCCGCTAACCCCCGCCGCCTACGCCAGCGGCGACCAGTACCTTCGGATGGACGGGCGGGGTGTCTTCAAATGGGCGGTGCGTGTATTCGAGGAAAGTACCCGCGACGTTCTCGAGTACGCCGGATTGAAGACCGAGCAACTCGATTTGATCGTTCTGCATCAGGCCAACCAACGAATCATCGATTCGGCCGTCGCCGATCTGCATGTCGAGCGTGATCGGGTGTTCGTGAACCTTGATCGATACGGCAATACGAGTGCAGCCAGCATTCCACTTGCGCTCGACGAGGCCGTTCGGGGAGGCCGCGTGCAGCGTGGAAATCATGTTCTGCTGTGTGGTTTCGGAGCGGGGCTCGCGTGGGGAACGGCGATTTGGCGGTGGTAACAACCCGCCGACCCTTCTACGCAGATTGGATGCGAAAACGGACGTCCACGACGCGGTGAGCCGGCAAGTCTTTTTGGATCCGCTTGACAATGCCGCGCTTGCGAAAAGTCAACTCCTGCAGGGTCACGGAATCGCTGGCAAAGAGTTGCAACACGCCGGATTTCACGGGTCCAATGTGAATCGCCGACGCTAAATCGGTTCCCAGTTCGTCGGTCAATAGCGAGAGCAGATCCTCGTTCGCAAAAACGCTCGCATAACCGCGGCGGGCCATCAATTGGTCCACCAAGGTTCCGATCCGGCGAGGGTGTCGGTCGTCCATCGCGTGATGGCTCAGCGGTTGGTTGCCATTGGCATGATCACGTATCCGTAGCCATCGTCCGTGGTCAACAGCGCCGGTGAACTGCCCGTCTCAATCTCAAACACGATCGCGGTTTCGTTCTCGAGGACTTTGCAAAAATCGCTCACGAAACGATGGTCCATTTTGAGGGTCACCGGTTCACCGTCATAAGCGATCGGCATTTCGACCGACGATTCCCCAACTTGCGCCGTTTTTGCTTCGAGTCGGAGAGTGCCATCGGCAAAAGTGAAGTCGATCCCTCGGCTGTCATGATCGGTGACAATCGCCGCTTGCCTCAACGCCGCGTGCAAAGGCCCGACAACCATGTCGATCTGTGACGCCTGCTCTCGACGCGGAAAGACCTGCCGCCAATTGGGATATCGCCCCTCGACCAGCCTTGAATAGATGACGCACCTCGGTGTCCGCAGCAGTAGGTCATTGGATCGCGCGGCTAACTGCACTTCGTCCGTGCTATCGCCCAGGGCCCGTTCCATCAGCGTGATCGCACGTGTCGGAACGATCGTCGTCATTCCACTGGTTTTGTGCCCACCCACCGAGACGCCCTTTCCTTCCATTCGCGCCAGCCGCCGGCCGTCCGTACCGACGGCCATCACCGTCTCCTCCTCCAATTCCAATAGCACGCCGCCCAATGCGTAGCGACTGCTTTCGGCATCGGTGGCAAAGACCGTTCGCTTCAACATCTCCCGAAACAGCCGCGCAGGAAGCGAGTGGTATGCCTCCTCGGTGAAGCCGATGACCTGTGGAAATTCATCCGGGTTCGCCCCCGGCATTCGGAACTTGCTTCGATCACCCGTGATCAAAATTCCTGACTCGTCGGTGGTCAGTCGCAGCCGCTGATCGCTGCTCTCGCGTAGAATCGCCAGCGTCTTGGTAACGGGCAACAGTGCGGTCCCTTCCTGTTCGATCTCCAGCCCCTCGATCACGTCCAAGCGGATGCCGACTTCGAGGTCGGTCGCCATCAAGGTCAGGGTGCCAGCCGTCGCAGCGATCCGAACATTTTGAAGAATTTCCTTGGGGGAACGCGCTGGGGCCGCACTCGCTGCTAACTGAAACGCTGCCGCTAACGTTTCGCGATCACAGGAAAGTTTCATCGGTACCCAGCTAAACCGAGGGCGTGGACAAGGAACATCAGTCGCATGTTGTACCGTGTGACCGGGCGGATTTGGCAGGGGTAAACGTGGGTCAAAGCGATCGATGCGTTGTTCGAGCCAGGTCTCTCTTGATAGTTAGTTATTTATTTACTCGTCTTCTTCGTAATGTTCGACCGAAAATGGATGCCCCGTTGCGTTACGGATGATGCAAACGATGATTGCGAAGACACTTAGGAGAATGGGTCGGTCGTGGATAAGGCGAGCACGAGGTGTCGACGTTTCGTTCAGTGAGGGCATCTTCGAAGATCAGCGGTTAACAGGGCTGGCGATCCGATCGGCAACGCACCCACGAGGGCGAACGCCGTGACAACAGGATGAAACCAGGTTATCCACTGAGCGAGGAAAAAAAGTCGTACCTATTTTCACTACCGCGTACGCTTCGCATGCGGTTCGCAGGGCGCTGCGGCGATCACGAGCCGGCAATGTGGGACCCGTTGTCAGAATCGTGAGGGAGTGGCACAATTCGGGGGCTTGGGATGCCGATAGGTAACCGAGACGTAAGGAATCGGAACGACGGCGAACGGGGCGCAAGAAGCCTATCGCTTCGGGATTGATTCGCCACGGAGAGGTGGCTGAGTGGTCGAAAGCACGTCTTTGCTAAAGACGCGACCGGGTAAAACTGGTCCGCAGGTTCGAATCCTGTCCTCTCCGCTGGGTTTTCTTTGGAAGAGTTGGCCCATTGCTGGTGGACACCGGGGGAATTTTTAACAAATCCCAGTAGGAGGCCACGATGGCCCCGGCATCGAGACGAAGTAGACGGGTGTATAGACGCACATTCAAGCGAGATGCCGGCAACCGGATCGTCAAGCAAGGCCACTTTGTTTGCACATGGGCAGAGGCGATCGGCGACTAAGCGGCAACAGCGCTGCCGCAAGCATGGTCCAAACCACAACCGAAGCGGGTTCCGGAACCACATTGCCAGAGCGAGCCACCATCACATTGTCGAGCAAGACGGTAGTTGTCCGACTATCGTCATCGCCGAGCAGCAAGAAATCGATGAAGTAATCATCAGCGGCAAGGGAGATGACATCCAACGTCACCCGCTTCCAACCTGCTGTGAGATCTTCAGTGCTGACGCCTGAGGAAAGGAAATCGGAACCGTCGGCGTCGATCGCATAGAAGGCAGGGAGGAAATCCACATCGATCGGAAACTGAGCTTGAAAGTCAGAAGCGCGGAACAGCGAAGCCTGGAAACTGTCGGGGAAAAAACCGTCAGACGTTCCGCCATCCACCGAGGACAGCAACAACTCGAACGACAGCGTGGTCGCATCGATAGGGAGCGAGAACTTCTGAAAAAGGTGAACGGGAGCGTCAGAGAATGCGGTGATGGTGAACGAGGCCACACCGCCGCCGTCGACCGGAGCGATAAATCCGCTGACGTCGGTATCTGTCGACCAGCCGGCAAACGGGTCCGGGGCAATTCCAGCGGACGAAAAATCTCCATTGGTGATCACTCCAGCCGATGTCGCGGGGGCTTGAAACCCGATCAGAGCAAGGGCCGCAAGGAACATCCCACCGGTCATGCGAGCATTCATTGGTTTTCTCAAGTGACTGGTCGGTGATCCCGGTGCCAGCCAAGGTGTGCATCATAAAAAAAAACAGAGATTATCAGCACCGTCTGAAAACCCGACTCAGTCTAACCAAGTGAGAACGGTTTCCAACGCAAATTCCGCCGCTTCTATGGCGTCGTCTGCCTCATCCGGGTCGGCGTCGCGGCCCAGCATGTCTGGGATCCAGTAGGCCGCCTGCATCGGAGGGTCGTCGCCGAATGGTTGCGATTGCTCATCGGCCAAGTTGCAGTAGACCGCATCGATATTTGTCTCATGTTTCTGTAGATCGCGGACCGGCTCGGCGGGCGCCGCCGCGATGGCTGCGGCCCGCCTGCTTCGGCTGAGATGATTGATGACCAGAAGGGCGTCCAGGAATGTTGCGGCCCCATCACCATTGACGTCGACAAACGGACTCGCACTCACGACGATTGCCGCCGCCCCGTCGGCAGGGATCGGATTGGGGCGTTGCATCATGTGGTTCACGACGCTCAGGGCATCCAACACCGTGACCACCCCGTCCGCGTTGACGTCAAAGCGGTCGCGGGGGTTTTGGAAGAGAGGCGGCGGCCAAGGCGAATCGGCCGAGGATGCACTGGAAGCTTTGAACGCTTGACCTTCGGCTCCGCAGCCTGGGAAAACGATCGCAAGCACGCGTGGAACAAACGTATAGAGCGCGCGAAGCGGTGGCTTGATGGCGATCAGCACCGCCTCGGTGGTCTCGCCCGGGGTGAGCACTTCGGTACCTTCGAAATCGAAGTAGGGCGTGCCGTCAGGCAGCGTTCCGCGGGCGTTTCCAACCGTCGTTCCGGCCGGTCCCAATTCGGTTAGTAGCAGTCGGATCGGATAGGCAAGTTGGTCCGCGGAGTGGTTGGTGATCGAGGCATAGAAGGCGTAGACACCGGTAAACCGGTTGAACTGCCGACCGTAAAAGTTGGTCGTAACTCGATCGGTAACATCGACGGAACCGCCCACATTGATGACGAACAGCTGGCTTTCGGAGAGTTCACCATCCTTGTCCAGCACTGTGACCGAGCCCCGGAAGCATCCGATTGCGAGGTAGCGATGTGACTGTAAAAAGTCTCGCGCATTGGTGTCAAGCGGCAGCTGGTCGGTCGTTCCATCTCCCCAGTTGATGAGCACGGTATGGGTGTCCAGCGTGCCGGGATCCGAGAAAGCGCCGGTAAGGAATATCTCACCTCCGATGCTAATCGTCGTGGAGTCGATGGAAATGCTTAGGTCCGACGGGGCAACGTTGTTAACGTCCACGGTGAGTGCGTTGGCGTTGAATGTGCCCGCCGCGGTGGTGGCTGAAGCCGAGATCGTGAAGGTTTGCGGGCCATCGCGGTACGTGTGCGTCACGCCGGGGGGATTGCCAACCACGGGCTCGATCGTGCCGTCGCCCCAGTTGATGGTCCAACCGAGAACCGTATCCGAGCCGGGGCCGCTCGCCGAGAGCGTGAGCAAGTAAAGCTCGCCTTCGCGGGTCGTGCTCTGGCCGGCAATCGACAGAGTCGGCGGGACCTCGGTCGGCGGATTCACCACAACCGTGAAACCGCTGAATCCTGCGTCTCCGTTATTGTCGGTAACCGTGATCACGACTTCGTAGGTCCCACTGGCTTTGTAGCGGTGCGTACCAGCCACGGATCCGACCGATATCGCTGGCGAGGTTCGCGGGCTAAACGTGCTTTCGTCCACGGGCACGTCTTCTACCGTGCCATCGCCCCAATCGATGGTTGCCGTGTGTCGGTCGAGCGCGCCGGCATCAAAAAAGGAACCGGCGACTGTCTGCAACGTGAGCGTGTCAAAACCGGGAACGAATAGCTCCGTCGTAAAGAGGGCCGGCAGCGCAAGCAGCTCTCCCACGTCAACCGTACGGTCCGGGCCGGCTTCAACCAGCGGTGCCAGGTTGCCTATCGTCGCAGTCAATGTGTCGGTGCCAGGAGCGCCTTCATCGTCCGTCACGGTCACGGTCACCACATACAAGCCATCATCGACATAGGAGTGGCTCGCAAAGACCGTCCCGGCACCACCAGATTCTCGGACCGCAACGCTTTGGATCGGTGTGCCGTCGCCCCAGTTGACGGTGGCCGTGTGCGTGTCGAGCAGGCCAGGATCAGCGAAGCTCGCAAGAATGCTTACCATTCCGCCCTCGCTCGCGACGAGGTCGGGGCCTGCTTGCACCGTCGCGGCGAGATTCCGCACGGTGACCTTGAAGCTGGCCAGACCTGTCAGGCCACCTCGGTCGACAACTTGGACGGTTGCGAAGTACTCGCCGCTGTTGAGGTAGCTGTGGTCGAGGGCAAAGCTGGTGCCGACGAGCGCCAGAGTCTCGGGGCCCGTGCCATCGCCGTAGTCGACCGTGGCCGTCCAGGCATCGCTGGGATCCACATCGCTAAACGATCCAGAGACCGTGAGGGAGCTGCCTTGGTCGATGACGCTATCGGGTAGGGGAGCGATGACCGGAATATCGTTAACAGGCCTAACAAACAGCAACACCGTCGCCGGGTTCGACGCACTTATGGCGTCCCGCGCCTCATACCGGAAGCTATCGAGTCCGGAAAAGTCTGCCGCCGGAACATAGGAGAAAGAGCCGTCACCCTGCATGGTCACGGTTCCGTGTTCGGGGAGCGACAGCAGAAACACCGACAAGATGTCGCCATCCGCGTCGGTATCGTTGGTAAGCAGGCCCGAGGCCGCGGGGATGGTCAGCGGCGTGTCTTCGCTGGTCACGTAACTGTCATTGCGGGCGACGGGCACATCGTTGACGGGCCGTACCGTGATCGACACCACCGCTTCGTTGGACAATTCGCCGTTGATGTCTCGAACCTTGTAACGCAAGCTGTCGGAGCCGAAAAAGTTGGCTGCCGGCGTGTAGGTGAGCGCGCCGCTGACGCGATCGGCTTGAACGGTGCCGTGGCGTGGCTGGCTCGTAAAGACGATGGTGGTTGGATCTATGGTTCCGTCGACTCCCAAGTCGTTGTTAAGCACCTGGATCACAACCGGCGTGTCTTCGTCGGTCACGGCAGTGTCGTCGATGGCCAGTGGCCCGTCGTTCACTGGCCGTACAACGATCGTCGCGGTGGAGACCAGGCTGTCCGCGGTGCCGTCATGGGCGAGATAGGAAAAGCTATCGCTGCCGAAGTAGTTCGCCGCCGGCAGATAGGTAAACGACCCGTCGGCGGAGAAGTTGAGATGGCCATGTGCCGGCGGCGTGATGAGTACGGCGCTCAGCGAGTCGCCGTCGACGTCGGTGTCGTTGGTGAGGACTCCCTGGGCTGCCGAAACTATCAGCAGCGTATCCTCGTTGGTCAGGTACGCGTCGCCGATTGCCACCGGTGCTTGATTGACTCGCGGCGCTACCTGAGCGGTGCTGTTGGCGGTCGCGCTGCTGCCGCCGATATCAAGGAGCACGACCTGCAGCGGAAAACTGCCTGGACCGGCATAGGTATGTGTGCCGATGACGCGGAATCCGCCCGTATCAACCGCGGCGATCGTGCCGGCAGAGCTCTGGCCGTCGCCCCAATGAATCAGAGCGCTGAAGTCGCCGCTGCTGCCGTTGGGGTTGGCATCGGTGAACGTCGCCACGACGCCCGTGAAGGGGATCTCTGCCATGGACTCGAACACCCGTCCGGCAGCGGTCAGCGGTTGATCGGTGGCACTGACGCGGGCCGCACCGATTGCGAGATGCGTGCCTTGGCCGGTTTCTCGGACTGTGATCGTCGTTGTAAACACGCCGCCGGCGGCATACGTATGCGAGCCGATCACTTCGAAGCCGCCGAGTGGATTTTCGCGAACCGAGCCCATGGAAGTTTGCCCGTCGCCCCAGGCAATCATAGCGGTGAAATCGCTGGCCTTGCCGAACGGGTTGTCATCGATGAACGTCGCAACGGTCGCAGTGAACGCCGCGCCAATGAGCGGGTTGAGATCTAGGGCCACCACAGTCACCGGCGCGTTGGTCACCAGGGCTGGCCCATCGCCGGCGAAGATGATGTTAAACGTGTTGCTGCCGCCATCGGGAACGATGATGTCCGCCGCGCCATCGCCATTGAAGTCGCCCGCGGCGACGAACACCGCTTGAAAACCACCGTAATCGAACATCTGGGCGGGCCCGAAGGTGCCATCACCGTTGTTCGTAAACACGGCCACGGCGCGAGACGTGGTGCCCGCAACCGGAGTCGTCAGGGTTATGATCTCTGGCCGCCCATCTCGGTTCAGGTCGGCCAATGACACGCGAGTTGCCCCTTGGCGTGGACTGGTGGGGTAGCGTGTGGGTGCCGCCAGCGAGCCGTCGCCAATACCCAGCATGACGCTCACGCCGCCGGACGAGGTGCTGTCGGTATCGCCCAGTCCGGTGTCGGTGACCACGACATCGGGGAAGCCGTCTCCGTTTAAGTCGCTGATATCCAAGTCCGGCCCTAGCGTACTTGTGTCGTACACTGGAAACGGCACATAGCGGACTACAGGCGTACCGAAGGTGCCGTCGCCGTTGTTACGCCAGACGGCGATCCCACCACCTGCTTGATGCGAGTGGAGCGTCACCAGATCGAGATCGCCGTCGCCGTCCATGTCTACCAAACCGACCCGACGCGAACCGGTTGACAGACCCGTTGCCGGCGGCGGAGTGAGCCGTACGGGCGGCAGGAACGAACCGTTCCCGTTGCCGAACAATATCGCCGTGGCGTTGCCAATCGAAACCGCGAGATCGATGTTGCCATCGCCGTTGAGATCGCCCGCGGCAACGTCCTCGGCCATGGTCGGGGAGAAAGTCGTGCCGGACAGCAGAGAAAGGTAAGTGAAGAGCCGGTGGTTGGGAAAAGTTCCGTCGCCGCTGCCCAGCAGCAGGCTGTTTCCGGCCACCAGATCGGCCTTCCCATCGCCGTTGAGGTCACCGATGGCAATCCCTTTGGGTCCAACGACAAGGCCGTCGTTCTGGATGCGGGTGAAATAGCTGACCGGCGGTTGAAATGTCCCGTTCGCGTTGCCCAGCAGGACCGCCGTGTCACCGGAGCTGTTCACCACCGCGAGATCGAGAATGCCATCGGCATTCAGGTCACCGGACGTGATCGAGAGCGGATTGCGACCCGTCGTGGCATAGTCGATCGCGTTTTGAAACGTGCCGTCGGGGTTACCAAAAAGGATGCTGACCGTGCCGCCGGTCGCGCTATTGCTGTTGCGGTTCGCCGCGGCGGTGTCGAGCCGGCCGTCGCGATTAAAATCACCCAGCGTCACGGCCGTTGGGTTCACGCCGACGACATATCCAGCGGCGCTTTGGAATGTGCCGTCGCCGTTGCCCAATAGAACACTGAGACCGCCC
>JBGTCJ010000250.1:0-11931 GCA_041748895.1 Pirellulaceae bacterium | reverse complement strand
GAACATGAAGATGGTGCAGCTCCTCGCTACGCCAAGGCGAGACGGACCGTTCCGTGACCACCAGACGCGGAAGCGGCCCAGGCGATGTGAGGACCTCCGAGGCGGCGCCACGAAACCCACGCCAGCTCGAAAAGAATGCCTCGATGGCCGGGCCAGGATCGTTGCCCACCGATTGCCCGCTGTCAGCGCCCAGCGCTGTGGTTTCAAGGGGTGCGGCCGCCCGCGCCGCATCGGTCACCTTCAATGGTTCAGGCAATGGGTCGCTGGTGGGGCGATCCAGCGGCATGATTCGCAGACCTTCGGCCATCGCCAGGGCGATCTGAGTCGCGGGCGGGTCCGCCGATCCGCTCGCAACGACATCGGGTAGGGCGATTGAACTTGCGTCGGGCCGCGGGCTGAACGTGGGTTTGGGGGTCGGCAAGTCCCACAGCAAACGAATGGGCTCCGCCTGATCCCGGTTGGCAGTGAGCGTCCAAAGTTGGCGCGTCGGCGAAAGCCACTCGGACGATTTGACGCTCCAATCCGAAGTGGTCAGGAGGGGCGTCATGGCATCGAGCATGACCAGGGAGATCTCGCTACCCACACGAAGGGCGGATTCGTCGGGATCGAGCTCGCACTCAATCCGCGTTCGGTTCAGACCCGCGTGAACCCAGTATCGGCGGGCCGTCAGTGCGGTGGCGACACGCGCGGTTTTTCGGACCTGGATCGCCAACAAGATTTTATCCACGCCCCCCAAGGAAGCGCTCAGCCGCGTCGGCTCCGGAGAAGTCAAGGAGCGGCCATCGGCAAAAAACAATTGCAGTCGCTGCGCGAAAGCTTTGGCGTCAACAATGAGTGAAGCCGCGGCGATGGGCGGGAGTGACACCTCGATCTTTCGCGTCAGCGGTCCGGTTGAAAGCACCTCGGGAACAAATCGCAGTATCAAGGTCGCCCGGCTGGCCGCCGGCAACGTTAGGCGAATCGATTCCGCCGAATCCGACGTCCATCGAAGCGATTTCGATTCGCTACCCGCCGTCCACTGAACCACGCGGAGTTGTGTCGAGCGGATGGGCAGCCGAACCTCACATCGCTCATTGAGCTCCTGCAGCTCGTATCGGGCTTCCATCTCCGCACCGATCACCCCCGAATCGGAAGCCTCGTCGAGCTGAATGCGGTAGGCCGCCGAACTGATTTGGACCACGGGGGCGACGAGCGCGGACGATTCGAACAGCCCGCTGAAGAAGTCCTTCGACAGGTAAACTTTGTCCCCAACCCGATCTCCCGATGGCGAGGTCGGAACCAAAACGAAGGGCTTGCTCGACTCTGCAACGCTTCGCCCCAGACCCGTCGCTGGACCCACAGGCGATGTCGGGACGGGCAACTGCGTTGTCGCCGTGGCGGCGTCGCCGACCGCTCCGGCCGATGGTGCGACCGGTCCCTGTGCGTCGAGTTGCGCTGCGTCACCGGCAAGCCCACTCAAGCACGAGACCGCTGCCAAGACGATCGTTTGGCGACGGAGCGTTAGAGCCGCCTCACCACCGATCGACGACCCGGAAGCCGCTTTCCTCGGCCCACCACGCAGCGACCCGACCGAGACTCCCATTAGCCCCCCGGCGGCGATCGGAACGCATACCGACGCGATCCAGAGCATCGCCAGTTCACCGGTCGCCCACGCGGCGAGCCCCGTCAGCACCGCAGCGAGCGCGACCGATTTCGGATCCCACATCCCAAGCCACCAGGCGAACGAGAAAACGAACAGCCCGACGATGGCTGCGATCGCTAACGCCAAACCCTTGTCCAGCAGCCAAACGATCTCGCCAGATTGCGGCGCGACACTCAGCACCTGACCCGCGGGGATCGCCTCGGAGGACCAACCGTGTACGCCCTCGTCCGGCGGGGTCTCTCTCGAGCCTCGTTGCCCCAAAATCATGGCCGACGGCAACACCGTATCACTCGCCGCGACGATCTCCCAATGCCTTCGGATCACGATCCCATCCACCGAAAGGCTGGGTGCAATCCATGGCCGCAGGCTGGAAGCCGAAAAGACGTTCCGCGACCATCTCGCGATCACTCGCCGCGCGGAGTTGGACGAAGGGACAAACAGCCCCGTTGGTTCGACTTCATACGCGAGCGGAACGCTCGCCGAATCGGTGACGCTGATCAACCGAAGATTCGCGTCGTGGCGAACCAGAAGGTCATTCTGGCCGTCCGTGTCAAAAGTGGCTGTGATCACGTCACCACCACGATTGGATACGAACATCCGCACCGATTCCTGCCAAACGATAGCGACGTCCGCCGCTCGGTCGGACGCGTCGACCCAAATTGCACCGGGGGTCGATGGTTCGTGCCGCAGGGAAATTCCGTCGATGATCGTCGGACCGAGGCCGCGAAAGCGGTCGCGTTCGACGGTATCCGGCGGGACGCGGAGCACACCGTCGCTGGTCCGAGTGATCGTCAAGGCGGGCGATACGACCACCTTGGCGAGGTGCGATGTGGCCGACGGGAGGCGCGGCATTTCGATCGGCTGTTCGGTTCGCAGCGTGTATTTCCGACGTCCGATTAGAAAGATTTGACCGCGCGCGGGCCCCTGCCACCGAAGGCTCCAAGACTCCGAATCGTCCGCAACGCCCGCGGATCCTGATGGAACGTTGGCCGCACGGCCCTCGAGAACGACTTGGGCATCCGCAACCGTTTGGCTGGACCTCGCGGGATCGCCGGCCGTGCCATCGCTCGATGGGACAGAGGCCGGTTCGGATGGGACCGTGCCGTTTTCCGACGAAGCCGATTCCTCCTTGCGCGGCGTGAGACGCTCGGCCGACAGCAGTCGTCTCGCCATCCCACCCTCATCCTGGACCGACCACTGCATCGGGGGCCGCGAATGACGATTTCCCAAGTCGATTTGAATTTCGTTCAATCGGGGAACCGATGACGTGAAGCCGATCACCAGAGTTTCTTCGATCTGGTCATCCTGACGATTGACCCACAGTCGGCTGATCGCATCGAACGAAACGTCCTGTTGCCGGGACATGAGCGGCGCGAGTCTTCCCTCATTCATGTCGATTAGCAGGGTGTCGGGTCCGAGTTCACCGAGCCAAGATTTTTGCATCGCGGTGAGTCGGTCCGGGCGAATCAGCGAGTTGCGGAGTGCCGCGTCGCTAGTCCAGACGAAGCCGGGAGGTGGCGACACGGCGGCCACCGTGCGACAGTACGCGTTCTCGATCGTCAGCAGCGACGTGCCCGGAAACTCGAATCGACGGCTACCGGCTTGGATCGGTTGAGTGGCCAACACTCGAATCCAAAGCCTGCCGTCTTGGATCTCCTCGGAGCCCGGCCAGATCGCGATGTTTCGGCGGAGAGCCGGATCGGCTGGAAGATCGATCGCGCGACCGGTGTGGGGCAGCACGACCAAATCGGCCATCCATTCGCGGTCCATCCTTAACCTGACCGGTTCTGGCCCGAGTCCGGCGAGGTCGATCCAAGAGTCCAGTTGCGCTTGAAGCTTCGTGGGCGTCGCGGTCATTCGGATGGCCGATTCGGCCGACAGTTGCCGCTGCTCGCGATAGGCCAGGACCGACGGCCCCTCGGGTTCAAAAGCGCCCGAAGCTCGGTACAGCCTTCCGCCCTCGGGGTCTGCCGTCGCGGGCAGGAAATGCCATCGCGGAGGGAGTTTCAACCGCATCAAATCGAGCCCGGGGGTGGCACGCACCTGAGCCTGCATCTCGGTGGCGACGAGGATCGGTCGGCACCCGCGGAAACTGGGCCAGGGGAGCGATTGCAATCCGCCGCCGGCCAACCATGGGGCGTGACCCTCGATCGTCAAACTCAAATTGGGTGAGGCGACCAGAGCGTCGCCGATCGGGATGTCGACCCGAATCTCGCTGGCCCCAACCGCGCCCGTTTCCGTCCAGGCCACATTCGCACCGCCGACTCGCACCGAAGTGACGTGGCCAGCGGAGATCGCGATCGGCGGCAGCACATCGGCCGATGGTGCGTCGACAAGCATCTTGATCGCAAAACGGATCGATTGCGGTTCCAGCTCGTACTGTACGGAAGCTTGGCGGATCGGAAGGGCGACGTCCAACGGGCTACGTGCGGCGGTCGTCACACGGATTCGCATTCGCGACAGGCCGCCCGCCTCGATCGAGTACCAAATGGACGTTTCGCCGAATTCACGCGGACCGGCCTCCGGTGGAGGGCTTGGCAGCGGACGCCCAACCCCGTCGATCGCGTGCAATTGGTACTCGCGTGGGACCTCGATCAACCACCGAGACTGTGCCGCTGGGGGGATCCGCATATCAAACAACCATTGGTTGTTGATCGTTTGACCCAGCGCTGTCCATCCGAATGGGATCGACGTGTCACCCGACACGACGACCGACACTTCGCCCGTGAAATCGCTAACGACGCCACCTTCTTCGGCCGACCCAAAACGACTCGCCGGAGGTTCGAGGGCCAATCCGATACGGCCGAGCGATAGTCGCACCGGCGTATCGCCATCGTCTGCGATGTCCCAACGCGAGGACGTTGAGACCAATTGCGAACCGACCAATTTCGCAACATAAACCGACCGAATCAATTGTGGCCTGGCCTGAGCGCCCCCTCCAATCCCAGTCAACTCCTTCAAACGGCGATCGAGTTCTTCAACCGAAATCGGTCGGAACGAATCGGGCAGCATGCTCGCCGCTTGGCCTAGGTAAAAGAAAATGGGACGGAGTGCTTCGAATGATGCGGGCAATGACCCATCGACCGCGGGCGATGGCAATTCGGTTTGGTCGACTTCCGGTGGCTGCTGCGCGGCTGACTGCGAGCACACAAAGCACGCCAACAGGTAAAGCGCGATTCGTGTGAGTGAGTGGATCTTGCGTTGAATCACGGTCGAAACTCCGCGACCGATCCCGTGGGCACCCCGGCATCGGTTCCCGCGACGGAAACCAAGTCCCGCTCACGTCGCGAGGCCGAGACGCCGCGAGCACTGGGCAATTCCGATGACTCACGCGTCGATTCGAGGACACGCGTCCCACTTCGCGAAGTGAGAAGATTGCGAACTCCGCTCATGACGGCGATCATCAGCATTGCGACCAACATCAATTGACCCGCCATCACCGACGCATCGGGTAGCAGTAGCGTTAACCCACCCAGCGCAACAGCCGCGACCACCACGGTCATCGGGTGCCGTGTGCGAGGCACGTACATGAGCAGCGTCGATACCCCAATCGCCACCGATGCGACGATCAACCAGATCGCCAATCGTGACATCGTCATCGCCGACAAAGAGCGTCCGTCGGATCCGACGAAGAGATACACGTTGCCAGGCGGCATGCGAGTCTCCTCGGAACTCCCTGCCCACGCGACGAGCTCGCTCTCGGTCCGCGTCGGCTCACGGTAGAGTGTCCAGCGGTCGAATTGCCATCGCATCGCACGACCCATCGTCGGCGTCATCCAGATCAGGTGCTCGTCCTGGGGGACCACGATCTGCCAGTAAAGGCGTTCGATCCCCAGCGGCAATCGCATGATCGGTTCCAAGGGGTCGATCATCCGATTGCTTTCCCGCGGCGCCCAAACCTGGAGGTTGACCTGGTGGGTGCCCGGTTCACCTAGTCGAAGGTAGCAATGATCAGCGGCGTCGCGTGTGACCTCGACCGCGTTGCCGTCGATCGTCGCTCGCGCGAGCATCTGTTCACGCGAGAGCCCGATCCGCAACAATCCCCCGCCTTCGACGACCGCCAAAAGCTGCTCGTGATGCGTCCGCTGCCCGTAAGCGCCGCGGAGCACGGCGCGACGAATCACGACATCGTCGTCACGCCGATCGGTCGCTCCGATTCGCAGCGGAAGATCACCCATTGGGATCGACGAGAAGGTCAACTCATCGGCCGCTCGCGATAACGACGCGCTGGGCATCAGCGACCACGCGTCACTTCCACGAAGCCTGACCACGATCGGTCCGCGTTGGGTGGTTTCCACGACCGCAGGCCGCGGCAAGACAACGCCCGCCAGATTGGCTTCGTCGCCGGATAGATCGGTGAGTGCGCGACTGCGTCTAAAGCGAATGCGGTGCGGTCCACCGGCGAGCCGATCACTGAACACCTGAAACATGCCTTCCGCATCGGCGCGTAGGATCGCGGGCGAATCGTCGACGACTACGGACCACAGCGGCAGCGGAGAGAGTCGAATGGTCCGGTCGGAAGTCGCCATCGACGTGCCACTCGATTCGGCAAGCGAGGGAACACCCTCGATCCGATCGACCGCCTGCGAAGACGTGGACGCTTCGGTCGACAGCGGATTTCCCGACGATCCCCACTGCACGGCAAGGCGTCCTCGCAACCCACCTTGCGGGTAGACCGTCCAATCAATGACCTCTACCAATTGATCACCGAAGATCGAGATTTCGGCATCGGCGCGGAGCGAAAGCTGGGGACGCTCACGCACGAGGTACCCAACCACCCTCGCTGTCTGAGCGAGATCCGCGATCCCGTATCGAAGGTCATTGGGGTCGAGGGTCTCCTCACCGTTGGTACCGCGACTCACGTCGCCCACACCAATTGAACTCGCGACATCGATGATGAATCGCGAGTCCGCCGGCGACGAAATCGTGAGCGTTGACGGGAGAGCCCCGATCGAGGCGTCACCCTCGCCGACGGTTGGCAGCGCGATCGGGATGGCGACTCCAATGGCATTCATCGGGCGAACCATCAGCACTTCGATCCGGTCGCCTTCCACACCACCGCTAGGTAGCGACGAGAGGTCGACTTCGAGCATCTTGCCGTTGACGTCGTACTCGATCGCGTTGGAGGAATCCGCCACGGTCACGCGCTGCACGGTCCAATCGCCCACTCCCAAAGGCAGGATGCGCGAATCGGGAATGCTGCCGCTGGTACGCATCGTCATTCGCAGCGTCGCCAGCGAATCGTAGAGTGTCAGCCGCAAGTCGGATTCGATCCGCATCTGCTTGGCTCTCGCCGAAAGCCACATCGGCAACTCGAAGGGGACGCGATCGAATCGAAACCGATAGGTCCTCGTCGACAACGATTCCGAGTCCGATTTGTCCCAGAGGCTCTGGACCCACGGGTGCGGGGTCCAACGCAGCCGGTAGTCACGAGGCGTCCGAATCTCGATTTCACCCCCCTGTTCGACCGCGTTGTCCACTTCAATTCCCGAGACCACCACCATCCCACCAGCCCGTCCGCCTTCGCTCCGCAGTTGCCCCTCGATCGAAACTTCGACCCGCGAATCGCCGCGGGTTGTCAGCGGAACCAATTCGAGTTTGCGAACCCCATCATCCTTGCTCGCGGAATCCGCCCCGGTGACCCCGTCGCTTTCACCGGTGAACCGCTCGGTCTCCGCCGAATCGAGGACTTCGAACGGACCAGCATTGAGGATCCGCGGCTGTTGAAGCAGTCGCAAATTTTTCGGTGTGGCGAACGACATCCTCGGCAAATCGCCTCGCAGGTTTCTCACCGATAGTTCAACAGAAACTAGTGGGCTGTCGTCCGCCTGCTGCCAATCGACGACGATCTTCGACTGCGTCTCGAGCACCGGCCGATTGTCGGGGGCGGCCACCTGGGGGCCGAACCGCAAACTAAAGGGTCCGCCACCGCATTCGACCACCAACTCGCTGGCGCGACCCGTTCGTCGCGTTCGAATCACCTCGTCGCCCCGGCCAACGATCGATGCCGACACATCGGGAAGCGGCACATTGAGCGTGATCGTGCTGGCCGCTTCGGGTAAACGGAACTCGATCGCACCGGTTGGCGGCAGCGAGACTCGCGAAACCGCCCGCATGGCGACGACCACCTCGCGGCGCACGTCGGTTTGAACGTGCAGCAAATGCCCGCCGCTCTCTTGGTCTAAATCGAAACGATACTTTTCCACCCCCGAGACGTCCGCCGGACCGGTTCGATGGAAATTGCCCATACGCAGTGGGACCGACACCCATTTCCCTTCGGTCGGTTCCACGGTGACTCGCGACGTGATGTTCAATTCCGCGTACCCATCGTCGATTCGACCGTCAATTCTGACCGATTCGATCGTGTACCGAGGCGCCGGCGTCTCCAGGCCATCCTGAATTCGAAGCAATTGATCCATCTGTTCGAACGACATACCGGGAACCATGACCGGATTGCCCGCGCTGTCCTGAAACATGAATGCTCGCGGCTTGAGCAGCGACGGGTCGCGCGGGGAGCCGTCGATGGGCCCCCTCGTTTCAGGTGGCAGGGTGCCCGGAGGTTGGCCGAGTGCAGACGTCGCGATCGCGATCCAAGCCATCCACCAAGCGACGCAGACGGTTGTCGAAACCGCCCGGCGGTAGATTGTGTGCGGTATCAACGTGAATGAACCGGTCGCGTAAGTCAGAAAAATGCGTCAGCCCCACGAACGAATCGAACCGCAACGGAGTTTCGGGGCGGGATGACCTCCACTCATTCTACGCAATTCGCCTAGCCGATAAAGCGTGACAGCCCGACCGTGACTCCGAAACGAAGCGTCGCTTCCTTCGAGATCGTCAAAACCGCGTCGACTGCTAGGATCCGCACCGGCCGCTGGGCGTCACCAGTCCTCCCGCCAAAGCCTCTAGCGACTCAGCGGCAGGGGACGCATGGCCAGTTGGTCAATCCACGCGGCCATCCGCTTTTTCGTCAGCGGCTGGGTGGTCCAAACCAACCAGGGTTGGACCTTTCGAATCACCCCCTTTTCGAAAAAATCACCGAAGAACCGGAGTCGCCCCGATTCGCTTTGCGACCAGTCAATGCAGTGGTGGTCGCGGGAATCGCAAATCACGCTCAACCAAAGTCCGTCGCTGCACGACTCGTTTGACCAGACAGTTCCCTGGGCGTGTTCCGCCTCAAGCCGCGACGCGACCAGGCCCTCGTCCATCATTTGGACCGAATTCCGAGCATCGAGCCGGTCGGTTTGCAGTGCGATCGTTGCTTCAATCACCATCACGTCTTCGAGTGCTTCGACAATCATCAGGGAAATATCCAACCTTGCCGAGCGAAGTGTCCGCTCGGGCATCACGAGGTGCAATTCATCCCCTCGCGCGTAACACTCATGGCACGGCGGCAAGCTGATCGGTTGCCCCTCATCGTCGAGCAAGCCGATGGTCGCCTTGCCGAGGACACGATCGCTCAGCGAACTCACAACCTGGATCGCCGACCCCTGGACGCCGACACTCATTCGCCACCGGTTCGCACAAAACAGGGAATACCCTTCGTCGACTTTATCCCACATTCATACAACCTCTTGCCACGCGTCTGGATCGGACTCAGCATACCGCGATGAGTCCCGTCGATGTACTGCGTCAATCTTTCGGCTTTCGCGAGTTTCACGCGTACCAGCGGTCTGTCATTGACCGATGTGAGCGGGGCGAGCATTCGCTCGTGATCGCACCCACCGGAAGCGGCAAGTCGATCTGTTTTCAAGTTCCGGCCTTGATGCCCCACTGGCAAGGCGATTTGGTGCTCGTCCTGTCACCCTTGATCGCACTCATGCAAGATCAAGTCGAGTCGCTCCAGCGGCTCGGTATCGACGCATCTTTCATCAATTCAACGTTGGCAAAGCAGGAGCGGGAGCGGCGCCATCACGAACTTGCTGGCGGCCGCCACCGCCTGCTCTACGTGACGCCCGAGCGGTTTCGCAAACCTGCGTTCTTGGCAGCGCTTTCGCAACGTCAGGTCCGCCTTCTCGCCGTGGATGAAGCGCACTGCGTCAGCCAGTGGGGTCACGATTTCCGGCCCGACTACACTCGTCTGGCCGACATCCGCCGACAGATTGGCAACCCCACGACCCTCGCCCTGACGGCCACTGCGACACCCGAATGTCAACGCGACATCGTGGGACAGTTGGGACTCCATCCCGATGAGGTGCAGGTCTTCTATCAGGGGATCCAGCGGCCCAATCTGTCGCTCGAAGTCGAAGAAGTTTGGGGAGAGGGAGACAAGCGAGACGCGATCGAGAGAGTGCTCGGGAAGGAAGGTTTTGACGGCGGCGCGACCATCATCTACTTCTCATTGATCAAGACGGTCGAGACGTTTAGCACTTGGCTCGACGAAAGCCGAGTGCCTCACGTTTGCTATCACGGCGATCTGCCTCGCGAGCGACGCCAGCGGGTCCAACAGCGGTTCATGGACGGCGGTTGCCCACTGGTGCTCGCGACCAATGCCTTCGGAATGGGAATCGACAAGGGCGACATCCGCCGCGTGATTCATGCCGAAACGCCGGGCTCGGTCGAGGCCTACTACCAGGAGGTTGGCCGGGCCGGACGTGATGGCCGGCCGAGCCTCTGCCTTTGGCTTTACGACCAAGCCGACCTGATGACTCAATTGCAATTTATCCAGTGGCGGAACCCCGACGCCGGCTACTACGCGAGGCTTTACCATCATCTCACGACGCGCGCCGATGAGTGCCGGGCGCTCGGATGGGATTGGCTCAACGGGCAATTGCAGCGGCTCAGCCGCCACGACCATCGACTCGCCACGGCCATCGCGATCCTCGATCGGCATGGAGTCGTTGCCGGACCGCGGCCACCGAAGTGTTTTGAAGTGCTCACGCCACTACCCGAGTCGTTGCTCGATGATCAGCAGCTCGAGCAAAAGAAACGTCGCGATCAATTGCGACTGCACGCGATGGTGCAACTGGCTCGTGAACCGGGCGACCGAAAGGCATTTATCGACCGCTACTTTTCGCACATTCCCTAGCCGCGCGGCGGCAGGTCGCGAGGGTAGGGCGGTACCTCGCTGGCGGGCAGGTCCAAATCGAATTCCTCTTGCCAACGTCGACGTTCGACGGCGCTCGCGTAGTAACGCAACCAAGTCTCGGTATCCGCGTCGTCGACGCAACGCCAGTGAAGGTAGTTGCGTGGTAGGTCGACCTTCTTTTCGCAACTCGGCAGGATGTCGCGATAAATCAGGTTGTAAAGATCGCGGTCACTGAGGTGATCGGTGCAATCCAAAACGACACGATGCGAATAAAGTTGCCGAATCGTCTGCCAAAGTAGGGTGTGCAGTGCGGCGGCATCGAGCGAATCAGGTGGCGGCAAGACCAGAGGTGGGTTGAACCATTGTGCGATGGGCAGGGCAGGGGCCCGCTCCCACGCCAAGATCGAGGCAAGGTATTCATTCTCAACCCGGAGCGGCATCCGGTTGGATGTCGCGCTCACGATCGACTCATCGACGTAGGGTTCGAGTTCGTCACGCAGCCGCGCGTTGTCAAGCAACAACTCGACTTCTTCCATCACCGATCGGCCTGTCTCACTCATCGATCTATCGTTCAGGTTACGGGAGAGGATCGTCAGTCACCTGTTCGATCGTATCCGTCGCCGCCCGAGGCTCAACGACTTCTTGACAAAAATCGGCATTCGCCCAGCGAAAAACGCTTCGTTCCATGACTTGATCGTTATGAGCGTTATGGATTGCCACTTTCCATCGCTGGATGCTTATCCACCATTCGCTAGCAATTGACGGTAGAGCGCGGCGTGCCGATGGACCATCGCGTCGACCGTGAACTGCTCTTCGATTTGGCGTCGCGCCGCGAGCCCCAGACTCTCGGCCGCGCGCGGGTCGTCGAGCAACTGGTAAGTCTTGCGGGCAAAGTCGGCGCGGTCTCCGGTTGGCACAATCCGGCCGGTCTCCCCGTCGCGAACCAAATCGCGGTTGCCGGCGATGTCGGACACGACCACTGGCCGCCCAGCCTGCATCGCTTCGATCAGGGCGTTGCTCTGCCCCTCGTAGTGGCTCCCATTCCAGAACACGTCGGCATGTGGCAATAGGCTCGCGACGTCATCGCGATGGCCGGCAAACCGGACGTGTTCGAGCCGGCTGACCGCATCGCGGTGCCTGAGCAATTCTCCTTCCTGCGGCCCCGATCCGATGATCACGAGCGTCGTATCGCCGCGCGCGGTGGCGAGCAATTCGGCCGCCCAAATCAGGTCGCGGTAACCCTTCTGCGGCCAAAGCCGGCCGA
>JBGTCJ010000249.1:0-13459 GCA_041748895.1 Pirellulaceae bacterium | reverse complement strand
TCCCTCGACTTCGACCCTCCCCAGGGAGGGTAATGAAGCTTGTGTAGATACCAATGCCCTAGAGCCGACGAATGTCGTTGAAGAAAGCGAGCGCCATCAAAGAAAGCAACGCCAAAACCCCGACCATGGTCAGCTGCATTTGCAACTTCTCATCGACCGGCCTTCCCAAGACGGCTTCGGCCGTGAGAAACACCATGTGTCCTCCGTCTAGCGCCGGGATCGGTAGAAAATTGAGTATCGCCAGGTTCATGCTGAGCATCGTCAAGAACATCAGCAGTGACGGAATCCCCCGCGTCGACTCGGCACCGGCCACGCGAAAAATGGTGATCGGGCCGCCGACTTGCTTCGACTCGACCTTGCCTTGAACCAGCATACTGAGGAATCGGAAAACGTCGCCCAAACGTCGCTGGCCCTCACGGAAACCCAGCGCGAGCGCGTCTCCGAGCCCATCGGCGCGATGCAATCGCTCGACGCCAGAAAATCCGATGCCACGATCGGACCAATACGCATCGGTCGCCGTGAGAACCGTCTGAGTTTCGACAATACGTCCGGCGCGAGAGACAACCAGATCGAGTGGTGTCCCCTCGGGAAGGTTTTGAAGCACACGAACGAGCGCCGAGAGCGGGTACACATCACTCAGTTCCCAACCCTCCGTCAACCGCTTGCGAATCATCGCGTATTCATCGGCATCAAGAAACTCGGGGACGGCGTCACCAGGCCAGCGGACGGTCACCTTCTTCAGCACATCGCCGGCTTGAGGGCGATTGCTGTCCATCGGCATCGGCGCTGGGTCCGATGCATCGCTGGCCTGCAAATCACTCGGCGTCGAGGGATCGACTGAACCTCGAATAACGGGCAGAAGCGAGTAGGCGATCCCGAATCGGTCCAGCACGATCGTGTTGTCTGTGGGGCTGATCGGAGAGGTGGAGCGGGTGGCCTCCGAGGGCTCGAGGGTGAGCTCGACGGCCTCCGCCGCGTCACCCTGACCACGGCGAAACGCCATGACCTTGGACGAAGTCGATTTTGCCAGTAGGGTGGGCAGCGCTAAAGGGCCCACGTTGGCCTGGCCATCGACGGCGACCAAGACATCACCGATCTTCACGCCGGCACGCTCGGCGGGGCCGCCAGCGACGAGCGCCACGACGGGGCCGACCTCGAAATCCACGCCCGGAAGCTTCAAACGTTGCGGCGGTATCACCACGTCAACGATCGATTCGTCCTTTCGCTTCAGTTTTAGACCGATCGGCTGGGTGGCGTTCTGCTGGAGGTACTTCTGCAAAGCGACGCTACCCTCGACCGATTCGTCCTCGGCGCCCGGCACCGGGTTGCCATCGAAAGCGATCACGATGGCCTCAGCGTCGGAAGAGGTCAGCACACCTGCGGCGGTCGATCCCGGATCGGCGTAGAACCGCTTCCCAAGCCGCGTTGAGCTCGGCATCGAAATCCCGATCAGTCGCTGGCTGGGCTCTTCGGCCATCGCGACCGTCTGCAACTGGTACTCGTGGATCCCATCGGGATACTCGATCGAGATCGTGACCGGTTGATCCGGATGATCCATCCCCTCGGTGAGGATCGCCATCTTCATTTCACGGAAGTGCAATTGATCATCGCGGTCGATTTTGCCGACCCCGACCACCTTGCCACCCGGTTGGATCCCGGCGACATACGCCGGTCCGCCCGGGGTCACGTCACCGACGATTGCCGGCGTGTAGGGAACACCGACGAGAAACGCGACGGCCGCGAAAAGCACTCCAGTGATCAGGTTCATGACCACGCCCGAGCTGATGATGATCATCCGCTGCCAAACGGGTTTGGCGGGAAAGGATCGGGGGTCCAGCTTGACGACCACCGGTGCGTCGTCGTCGACGCCATCGTCCTGGTCGCCATTTATCTGACGAATCCGCTTGGCTTCGGCCTCCGCCTTTCGGGGATCATCGTCCTGCCCGAGCATCTTGACGTATCCGCCCAGCGGAATGGTACCGATCCCGTACTCGGTTTCCCCGTGACGGAATTTACCGAGCGTTCGTGGCAGCTTGATCGGGCCAATGCTGATGGGCACATCAAATCCGACATAAAACTTTTCGACCTTCACCCCGCACCATTTGGCGGCCAAGAAATGCCCCAGTTCATGAACGAAGATCACCAAACCAATGCCGAGCACGCCGAGGACCCAAATCCAAACGGTTCCCATGAACGAGGCGACCACACCGGGCGAATCGACCTGCGCCATCAAATCCGCGATCAAACCTCGACCGACAAACCAGTCGACACCCATCGTCTGCATTTCGCCAACAACCATCACCTTTGAGCCTGCCACCGCCTAACCTCCAGACGCGCCCAGCAATCGAGCTCCAAGAGCCGATCGATTGGCGCGTTCATTTCATGATTGTGATTTTCCAGGGCCATGCGGCACGCCGGAACAATGTCAGTAAACCGGATTCGGCCATCCAAGAACAGGCCGACCGCCTCCTCATTGGCCGCATTGACGACCGCACCGGCCGTCCCGCCGATGCGGGCAACCTCAAAACCCAGCTCAATCGCTGGAAATCGATCGAGATCGACCGGTTCCAGCGTCCACTCCCACTTTCGGCTCAAGTCCAGGGTCGATGATGGACTGGGCAATGAACGCGGGAATGTCAGCGCGTACTGGATCGGCAAACGCATGTCGGGCTCGCTGACTTGGGCGATGGTCGATCCATCAATCATCTCGACCATCGAATGAATGATGGACTGCGGGTGGACAACCACCGCGATCTGGTCGGCCGGAAGGTCAAACAACCACCTTGCTTCGACGATTTCCAAAGCTTTGTTCATCATCGTCGCTGAATCAACGGAGATTTTTCGACCCATTTTCCAAGTCGGATGGGCGAGCGCCTGCTCGGGCGTGGCCTGTCGCATCTGCTGCGAACTCCATTGCCGAAACGGACCGCCACTGGCCGTCAGGATCAAACGTTTGGGCACCGCTCCACAACGCAAACACTGATAAATTGCCGAATGCTCGCTGTCGACCGGCAACAGCTCAGCCCCCGACTGGGCCATCAACCGACGCACCAACGCCCCGGCAATGACCAGCGTCTCCTTGTTCGCTAATGCCACACGCTTCCCCAACTCGATGGCCGCAAGCGTGCTCTCGACCCCCGCCCGCCCCACGATCGCCGCAATGACAGTATCAACCGCCGGATCACTCGCCAGTTCGACCAACTGTCCTTCGCCAACCGAAACGGTCGCGTCCTGAGGAAAAGCCACGCGGCAGGGGGATTTCGACTCGAGGGACATGTCGCCGCATTCCCAGGCTCGCGCTGAATCGAAATCCGACAGCACGATCCGGCGGGGACGCAAACGATCCGCAATTCCGGCAAGACCCCGAAGGTTGGAGTGACCCGAAATACCGTACAGTTCCCATCCCACCTCGGTGTCAATTCGACGCAGATGCTCAATCACGTCCGCCGCTGCCGTTCCAATGCTGCCAGTTGCCCCTAAGATGGCGATACGGCAGGGATCGGATTGAGACATCGGGCCAGATTTCGGCGGAACGATCGCGGATCGAGTGGTCGGATCTTCTACTGTAGCAGTGAAAACCTGAAAAGCTGAACCCCAACCAGACCGGCGGCGGATGAACGACGAGAAAAAGCGAAAAGGCGGATCGGCGGAACCGAGAAACAGTGGGGTCTGGTTTGTCCTGGTGGCCCTGGTCGGTGCGATTCTGCTGAGCGGTTACCTGATGAACTCGGGGGCGCACCGATTGCGCTATCCCGACCTCGTCCGACTGCTCGAAGAGACCCACTTCCAGTCGTACGGCAGCAGCAAGCTTGCCTCCGCCCCCCAAACCAAACCGGCTCCGGCGGCCGGCACAACGGTCGACGGCACGAGCCAAGCCGATGAGAATCCAAGTGGCAAAGGGCGAGTCGGCGCCGGAAAAATCGTCGTCCCGTCCGCTCGAAATGCCGACGCACTCGTCGAGTACAGTCGCCCGCAGTCGATCTACCTCGCCGAAACGCTGATCAGCGGCACAGTCGAGTACCGCCCGTTGGCAAAAACCGATGCGAAGCCCGAACGCGTCACATTCCGCACCGAGCGGACGGTTCGCAACGAACGTGAGGATGCAAAACTGCTCGAATTGTTAGGCCAATCGAATGTGGTCTGGGACACCGATCGGCCGAACACCTTCATGGCCGATCACGGATTGACCCTGATCATGATCGGCGTCTTGTTGTTGATGGGATTCATGATGCTTCGGCGCGTCGGTGGCGTCGGGTCGCCGATGTCGTTCTCGCGGAGTCGTGGCAAGCTTTATGGTCAGGAGGATCTCGCGGTCACCTTTGACGATGTCGCGGGCATCGACGAAGCGGTCGAAGAGGTGCGTGAGGTCGTTGATTTCCTCAAACATCCTGAAAAGTACCAACAGCTCGGTGGTCGAATTCCCCGCGGCGTTCTGTTGGTCGGGCCGCCCGGCACCGGCAAGACGCTGCTCGCCAAAGCGATCGCCGGTGAAGCCGGGGTACCCTTCTTTGGGCTCTCGGGTAGTGACTTCGTCGAAATGTTCGTCGGTGTCGGTGCCGCCCGCGTGCGGGACATGTTCCAGCAGGCGACCAACCGCGCGCCGTGCATCATCTTCATCGATGAACTCGACGCGTTGGGAAAGAGCCGAGGGAACAACATGGTCGGCGGACACGATGAACGCGAACAGACGCTCAACGCCCTATTGGTTGAGATGGATGGGTTTGACAGCAACAACAGCGTGATCGTGATCGCGGCCACCAATCGACCCGAGACCCTCGATCCCGCACTGCTTCGCCCCGGACGCTTCGATCGACACGTGCTGGTCGACCGACCCGACGTCGGCGGCCGCGAGGCGATCCTCAAGGTCCACGTCAAGAATGTCAAACTAGACGACCAAGTCCAACTCCGCGAGATCGCTTCGATCACCAGCGGCTTCGTGGGCGCCGATCTGGCCAATCTGGTCAACGAAGCCACTCTGCTCGCGGCCCGGGGCGGGATGACTTCCGTCGGAATCGGCGAATTCAATGAAGCGGTCGAACGGGTCACGGCGGGCCTCGAGAAGAAAAACCGCGTGATGGACGACGACGAGAAAATTCGTGTCGCCTATCACGAGGCCGGACACGCATTGGTCGCCACGGCGCTGCCCAATACCGACCCGGTCCACAAGGTCTCGATCATCCCCCGAGGGATCGCCGCGCTGGGTTACACGATGCAGCGTCCCGACGGTGACCGCTACTTGATGACCAAGAGCGAACTCGAAAGTCGTATGAAGGTTCTGTTGGCCGGGACGTTGACCGAAGAAATGATCTTCACCGACATCAGCACCGGTGCCCAGAACGATCTCGAACGCTGCACCGAGATCGCGCGGTCGATGGTGATGGACTATGGGATGAGCCGATTGGGCCGCGTCAATTATCGCCGCAGCGCGGCCAGTCCCTTCCTCGCCACAGGCAACGAAGGCTACCAGGCGACCCACAGCGAAGAGATGGCCAAAATGATCGACAAGGAGGTCGCACGCATCCTTGACGAGGCGTTGGTGCAAACCCGTGAAATCCTCGAGCAGCGACGCGAGGCGCTCGAAGCCGTGACCCAACGGCTACTCGAGGTCGAATCGATCGACAATCGCGAACTGCGACGACTGCTTGACGAGCACAGCACGGGGCCCTGGCTGGTACCGGGAACGGTCAACGAAAAGCCTCGTGCCAAGATCTGCGCGCCGCAAAAACCCGGGGTGGATATCGCGCCCACCGCCGATAACCAGATCTAGTCCCGGTCGATGCCGTACCGTCAGGGAGTGATCGAGTGCGTACGCCCGTCGGTTCGCGTGTCGTCACTGGCGGGTTTGGTGGCCGGCCGGATTCCCGCGATCGGCTCGACACCGATGTCTTGACCGTTTGCGATTTCACCTCCGTCATCAATTAGATTTTCGCCGACGGAGTAGACAGCGATGGTGTCCCCCACCGGAAGAATAATCATGCTTCCACCGCTGAAGGGGTCCGTCGCGACCGCCTCCGGCAGATCAATCTCTTCAACATTGACTTCAACGCCGTGCGCCTGGTCCTGCCATGCCGCCAACAGGAGCAGCGCCCGCGTCTGGGCCTGCACTCTCCGCATCGTGATCAATCCTTGCCGGATCGCCGGCCAGAGCGTCGACGAAAGGTAGCCCAGCGCACTCTCGGGCGTTTCGTTCATGATCCCGCTGGGTGCCTCAACGATCGATCGCGCGCGATCCCACATTTCCAGATAACTTTTCTGATCACCCAACGCGTTCAAGATCCGCGCCGTTGGACCTGGCAAGGCGTTGTAAGAAGACAAGCCGAAGGCGCGTTCGGAATCGAGCGTGCGATGAAAGTCCGCAACCAATTGGTCCTGGTTGCCGACAACCGCTAATAGTTGGCGGCGGACCTGTGGCGATGCGTCTCGTTGGTACAGGACGCGTGCGGACAGGTCCAAGGCAGTGCTACGCAGCGCCGAGGCGACCAGCGCGCTTGTCAACAACGGTTGGCTCGCCACGTGCTCGCTCCATTTCCAGATGGCAATCGCATCACGAGCGGCCTCATCCGTCTCGTCGTCGGCCAGTGACATCAAGCCATGTCCATACAGCACGCGAGCGACGCTTCGCGGTGGCCCCAGATGTTGCAGGAGCTGCTCCATGAATGGCGTCGGTGCGAGCGAATAGTCGATCGGCAGTTGATAATCGCGAAGCCGCGATAACTCCTGAAGTTCGGCAACCAGTTCGGGATGTAGTTGTTCTGTCGCTCGCGCCACTTCAATCATCGCTGATTCTTGCTGTGGCTCGGTTTCCAACTGGCGAGTCGACTCGGCGAGCCGACGGTTGTAATCGGTCAACTCATTCAGCACGCGTTGCAGGAGGTTGGCCGCGTTCTGCTGATCGGGCACGGCCGCAGGTCCAAGCTCTTGGATATTCAGCGGCTTACCGGCTTCACGCAGAGTTGTCAAATATACCTCGAGCTGGCGAGCCGCTCGCCAGTTCCAAAACGCGATCATCAGCACCGCGACGGCGAAGATCGAAAGGCACACTAGCGCCGTGCGTTTGAGGAACTTCTTGACGCTTGCTTTCGATGGCATCGTTTGCTAACTCCGCATGAAGGGACTGAATGGAGGCAAGGTGTCGACGGAATACCATTTCCGGCGTCGTCGGCTTGGTCGAGGCTACGCCGGTTGCCAGATCGTTCGATTGGATGGCAAGGTTCGCAGCCGGCCGGTTGTAGTGATTCATCAAACGTCTGGTTGACCAATCCACCCAAACAAAAGTGCTAACACTCAGCAAAAACAAGCAAGCAACCGCCCTGGTCGCAATCCGATCGACATCCGCAATTTTGTGGCTCAACTTCGTGCACGGCCCGTTGGCGGCGGCCAGCGATTCCAACTCTCGCTCGGACTCGATCATGCCGAGTACTTGGCTACGCAGCGCCGCAGGTGCTTCGCCGAGACCGCGCCGTCTCAGCGACTGGAGAATGGGATTCTGCGGGTTCATTGAACTTGCTCCTGAATGCAGGTCCTGAGCTTCGCGAGCGCTCGACGGTAGCGGCTCGCACAGGTTCCAACCGGCCAGTCCAAAATCCGAGCGATCTGCGCAAAGGTGAAGTTGAAATCAAGCTTCAAATGAATCAGCTCTTGTTCGTCGTTCGATAGTGCCGCCAGGGCGTGCTGGGCAAGCTCGACCTCGTCGGTCGACCGTTGAGGTGCCAAGGTCAGCGTTTGATCATCAAGGGGTGACTGCCCACGGTGCCGGGCGTGTTTCCGCAGCCATCGATAGGCTTCGTTGCGAGTCACCATGAAGACGTAAGCGCGCAAGTCGGTGCAGTGAGTCAATCGACCGCGGGCACGAAACAGCCGCAGGAATGCCTCTTGCAGAATTTCGGCGGTGGCGTCCGCATCGCCCGACAGCACGGTCACGTAGTGAAACAACGAGTCCGCCGTCGCATCGTAGAGCTCCTCCCAGGCCGATTGCTCGTCATTGGCAAGTCGCGATGCCAGGTTTTCCATTGTCGCTCCCGTTTCATGTCGGCCTCTGATTGTAAAGACCCGACGAAGCGATCGATTTATTCGACCTTGGGAAGACTTCGTGGTCACCGAGTTCGTTTTGTCTCGGGATCGCGCCGCTGCAACTCGCCGCGAAAGCTTCGATGGTCAACAAATGAGATCTCGATGCGACCATCGGGCCGAGGCAAAGATGCCTGCCCGCACGAGCATCAAGGTCCGGTGATGAACGCTCAGCTTTTGGGTTCGTAGGGCGGACCCTTTCTGGACACCGGCGGGGGTGTCGTTTTGCCCGGCCAGAGCTGGTAGCCTTACCTATTCGCGCCCCGACGAAGTCCTCAGCTGACGAACAATTCCATCGCCCTTAGGAGTCGCCACGTGGTCCGGAGTATCTGTCTGTCCGTATTCACTGGTTTCGTGCTGTTTGCATCGGCGTCCACTCTGCACGCCGATCAAAAGCCGAATTTCGTCATCATGTTCCTTGATGACTCCGGCTGGGGAGATTTTCATCCTTTTGGCAATCCGAAGTACCCGACGCCAAACGTCGAGAAGCTTGCCGCGGGCGGTTGTCGCTACGACAATTTTTACGTGCCGCAGGCGGTTTGCTCGGCTTCCCGCGCCGCTTTGATGACGGGAACCTTTCCCGGACGCAACAAGGTCTTCGGTGCCCACGCTCCCCGCAGGCCAGCGCTCGACCCGATGTTCACCACGCTGTCCGAGGTGCTGAAAGCGGACGGGTATGCGACGGGAATGTTCGGCAAATGGCACCTGGGTGATGTTGATGGGCAACGACCGCTCGACCGAGGGTTCGATGAGCACCACGGTATCTACTACTCCAACGACATGTGGCGGCATCATCCTGAAAACCCCGAGTTCTGGGGCAAGTGGCCACTGGTCTATTGGGAAAACGACAAGCCAAAAGTCGAGGATTGCGCCGCGGAGCATCAGAATCAGTTCACCACCTGGATCACCGAAGCAGCGGTCGACTTCATCAACCGGCACGCGGACCAACCGTTCCTGTGCTACATCCCCCATCCTCAGCCACACGTGCCACTGCATGTGAGCAACAAGTTTCGCGGCAAGTCCGGCCAGGGCCTCTATGGTGACGTCATGATGGAGATTGACTGGTCGATGGGGCAGGTGATCGACTCACTCGAGAACAACGGCCTGACCGACAACACGGTGATCCTGTTCACTTCGGACAACGGACCCTGGCTCAGCTATGGCGACCATGCCGGGGTGACGCCGTTTCGCGAAGGCAAGGGCACCAGTTTCGATGGCGGTTGCCGTAGTGCCTGCGTGGTCCGCTACCCAAATCAGATCAAGGCAGGCGGTCGCTCCACGCGAACTTGGTGCAGCGTCGACGTGTTGCCGACTTTCGTCAGGCTCGCCGGCGCACAGCCACCTCAGGGAACACTCGATGGCCGCGATGTCTGGCCCATCATCAGCGGCCAAAGTGACGAGCCTCACCCCGGTGATTTCATCGAGCAAACGATCGGGGGCGAATTTCAGGCTGTCATCACCGTCGACGGAAAATGGAAACTGCATGTTCCTCACAAGTTCCGCACAATGATCGGCAGCACGCCAGGGTCAGGCGGAATACCCGGCCGAGCTCAACAGCAACAGATCGGATACGCCCTGTTCGACATGGTGAACGATCCGATGGAATCCACAGACGTGATCAAAGACCATCCCGAAGTCGCCCGCAAACTCGTCGAAGCAGCTGAACAGCACCGCCAGAAGTGGTTTCCCAAACAGCCCGCGTTTTCCTTGAATTGAGTCGGCCAACAGCGACCCCGCTCCGCGCGGACGACGAAGTGCCTAAGCCCCGATCATTTAGAGCCTGCTAGAGCGACGTCACTCTTGCTTCGGTAGAGAAAGGCGTCGGAGGTGATCAGCGAGCCAATCAGTGCCTTCATACTGCCACCGTTATCCTTGTAGGCACGATGGGCGTCTCGTAGGACAGGAGCGTCGTTGAGCGTTTCGTTGCGTCCCATCCAAAATCGGAAGGCGTGGCGGACAAATACCTGTTCGACTCGCTCACTCTCAGCAAGCTTTCGAATCATATCAATCGCGTTGTCAACCTTGCCATCGAGCGAGGGATCACCGGATTCGATGATTTCGCCCGTCGTATCAACAGGCTTTTCGAGCTCTGTCTCTCGATACAGCCCCGTGTGATTGTACATCTCGAATGGAAGCCCCAACGGGTCCATTTTTTTGTGGCACGTCCAACAATAGTTTTCCCGAGTCACCCTCATCCTTTCACGAAGCGTCTCGTTCGGCTCGTCAGGCAACATCGCATCAACCGTGATCGGCACATCGGGAATCCCGCCACCTAGCAAACGCTCACGAATCCATCGACCGCGGCGAATCGCATGGTTGTCCATTGCATCGGAATGTGAAACGAGCCAGCTTGGATGAGTCAAAATACCCAGTCGCTGGCCTTCGGGGGCCGTTGCCAAAATTCGTTCGGGCCGTAGTGATTCCCGACCAAAACTCGGGCGACCTGCCCGCGCGTAGATCACCGGTCCGGATAGATCTGCTTTGGCCACCTTTTGAGCGGCTTTGGCTAACTTCGCCTGCTTTGGGTCTAGCGATTCTTCATCTCCATTCGCCGGCTTCGACGCAGCCGATAACGCATCAACCTCCGCCTTTGAACGCCGCTTGCCATAAAAAACTTTGTCGGCCTCATTCGCTACGACCTTGTCGGTCGTCAGCAATTGTTTCAAGACATCCTTGTCCTCTTGCAAAATCAGTTCGATGAGTCGATCTGTACTCGCCGTGGCATCAAACATGGAGAAATAGTAGAGCTGCGTCCGCCCCTCGATACCAGCATCCGCCAGCGCCCGGGTATCTTTGCAGATGTATCCGGCGAGGTCATGGTCAAAAAACTCACGAAAGAAACGCAAAACACGTGGCTTGCGAATACTGTCGTCGGCCAACATGCGTTCGACTTCACGCTTCACATCCGCCTTGGTCCGCATGCGGCCGTCGATGATGGCCTGCCGCAACGTTTCATCTGGTTTGATGTACCGAAGCGCATGATTGACGGCCAATCCGAGCTCCCAGTCTTGCAGCATCACGCGTCCGTAGCGATCAGGAACACCGCTCGCGACCAATTCAGGTCGAAAAACAGCGTCCCGATCCAAGAAGATCGATGACAAACCGAGCACAACTCCGTCTTCTTTGCCGAGTTTGTCAATCGATTGCTTAAGAATCTCCAAGTAATTGAAGGACTCCTGCTCGCTCGGTGGGCGGAAGGTAAGTGCCTCAAAGAGGAAATTCACCGCCACGCGTAAGTGTTCATCGGTAACACTCTCTTCATTCATCAAATCATAAACGGGTGTCAGAGGACGCGCCACCTTGGTGCTGTAGACAATGCTAGTAGGCAGGCCCCGAATGTCGCCCTGCATCCTATGTGCAATCGATTCGGGGTCGTCGGTGATTTGATAGGGTTGGGCGATACTCAGCGGACCATAGGCCATGTAGCGAATGATGTCCTCTGCGGCCGCCATGATCTGAGTCGCTTCAGCGCCGTTGAGCGAGTACAAGTCTGGATAGTTCTCCAGCCCATGATTCCGGACCGAAGACAAGACTTCGGGGATACTTTTAACAGCGGTGGCATAGGCAACCGTCCCGCCCTGCCATTTAAGAATGCGATCGATGCCGAAATAAAGCTTTAATTCGCCACCGTGGTTCGTGGGTACGGCGTCGCCGTGCGTGCGAAGGCCTGGGTTTGCAGGGTCGTACGCCGGTTCCTTATTGATCAATTCGTTTAGACGAGTGATGTGTTCTTCTGGCGTCAACCGCCAGAGCCGCGCCGGCGATGAGGCTGGGACAAGCTCAATCTCGTCTAGCAACGGTCCGAAGAGCAAGTCGTGGTCGACAAAGTTTCCCTTGTTGGGATCGAGATGATCACGAAATCCCCCCTTGTCTTGCATGACACGCGTCAGTTCATCAACAATCCAATCAGAAAACCTCAACCGCTCGACCGTCTCGGGCTGAGTCATGTCCTTCGGCGGCATCTCTTTCAGTGTGACCTGGTCCCATATGCTTCGCCAAGTACCTGAATTGACCTCGTCAACCGCTTTCAAATCATGGAACGATAAATCTGCTTCCGGGTCCGACTCGCCGTGGCAATCCACGCAGTGCGTTTGCAGAAACGCCACTGCGAAGCCATCCAAGTTTTTGTCGGCGGGTCGACCGGGCGTGTAAGTCTCGCTCCACGCCACATACGGCATGCTCGACGCGACTACAAACACTAAAACCAGCCGGAAAGCAATCATGTCAACACTTCTCTCAGTGGGCCGGTCGCGTTGTCGAATTTCTTGGCCAATTTGTCATCCATGTTGAACCGGTCACAATTCTGACCGGCCGCACGTAGCAGTGACGTGTAGAGCGCGTTGATCGGCCGCTTGCCATCTAGCTGAGTCAAACATCCGGACTTGAAAGCTCCGTCAAAATTGCCCAGCAGCATCACTGGCCAATTGGCCCCATTGGTGTGCTGCTTGTCGGCGTTGTTGCTGATGTAAACGATCAGCGTGTTGTCCATCATCGTGCCGCTGCCTTCAGGCACGCCGTCGAGTGCCTCCATGATCTTCACCAGCATGCGACTGTTGTATTGACGAATCTTGATCCAAATCGGATTGTCTGGCTGGTCCATATGCCCCAGGTTGTGCCCCTGTTCACTGATGCCCAACCCCTTCCAAGAACCGAAGATCTCACCGCGCCCCGAACCGATCGTCAACGTGTTGGTGATACCGGACGTCAACGCGGCGATGCCGAGATCGAGCAACGTATCGTGCCAGTCCGTTTCGAATTGCGGATTCGTGTAGCGCTCGTCGACCTTCGGCGCGAATTGACGCAAGTGATCGGAGACCGAATCAAGCCGATCTCGCAACCCGTTGACCTCCCTGAAACCTTGCACGTACTGGCCATAGCGTTGTTGGTCTCCGGTCGGCAAAGACTGTCCCTTCGCGGACGCCAGCGCTTCGATGTGAGTGAACACATTCGATCGCGCTTCATGCTGTCGCCGAATGTCGCCCGCGGAGATGCCACCGAATAGCATCTGGTACAGATGATTCGGATTCGAATGCATGAAGATTGGTTGCCCAGCACCGCTAGCCGACAGGGTCGCAATGGTCGGTTTTGACCTCATGTTCTCGATCGAGTCCATGCCGATGCAAAGATGCGGCAACAGAGTCGTTGGCAAAACCTTGCTCAACTCATAGTCGATTGTCGACGCACTCGGCGGCACGCCATCGCTGCCGCGATATCCGCCCAGAGCACCAAAAAAAGCACTGTGGGAGGGACTCGTGTGAAGCCCATGCAGTCCGTTGATGATGTGCAGTCGCTCCTTGTAGGGCTCCAACGGACTGATCGGTTCGGGAAGCTTCGCCTTTGCCAGCGAACCGCTGCTAGTCATTCCGTCTGGAACGCAAGTCTTCGGATCAAA
>JBGTCJ010000248.1:0-1835 GCA_041748895.1 Pirellulaceae bacterium | reverse complement strand
ACGGGGCGATCGACAACGCGTCAGGCACGGCAGCTTTACTTGCCATGGCCAAGGCCTATTCACGACTGGACCCAAGACCGGCTCGGTCGATCCTGTTTGCGGCGGTCGCGGCGGAAGAACAAGGTTTGCTCGGCTCGAAGCACTTCGCCAGTGATCCGCCGATTCCGGCTGGAAGACTGGCGGCGGTGATCAACATGGACGGTACGAACTTTCTTGGCCGGACTCGCGATGTGAATGTCATCGGACTCGGCAAGTCATCGCTGGATTCGCACGTTCGCCATGTCGCAAGGGCTCAAGGCCGCGTGGTCACGGCGGATCACTTTCCTGATCGAGGTTACTACTACCGTTCCGATCAGTTCAGCCTGGCAAAAATTGGAGTGCCGGGCGTTTATCTGCATTCGGGTATTCATGTGATCGGTAGGCCCGATGGCTGGGGTAAGCAGCAGCTGGACGAGTGGGTTGAGAAGACGTATCATCAAACTTCCGACGAGTATCGGGAGGATTGGGACTTGAGCGGTGCGATAGAAGATACTCGATTGCTTTTTCATGTTGGACGCCGGATTGCCGACGCACCGTCCTTGCCCACGTGGACTCCGGGCGACGAATTCGAGGCCGCACGGCTGAAGGAAATCGCACGCGAAGGTGGTTGACCCACTCGGCGGCGGCGAAGGGTGGTGAGTGGAGGGTGCGACGGGCCGACGTCGCGGTTGTCCGATCTATGTTCGAACCGGAGACGATCATGCTACGTTACGCGCTCATTTTCCTTGTGGTCGCATTAATCGCCAGCGCATTGGGAATGTTCAGTCTCTCGGGCGTTGCCATGCAGGCGGCAAGAATCCTGTTCTTCGTGTTCTTGGTCTTGCTTGTGATCTCGCTGCTCACGGGACGCCGCGGCACCGGCCTTTAGGCAGCGGCAGAATGCTCAATCCGTTGAGTTACCCGCATCGCCCGTGATTCGTCCACCACGGGCGTTCTTCGTTAGTCGTTGTCTGCGCGGAGCACCGAAACGAAGGCCTTTTGGGGTATGTTGACGCTGCCAAACTGCTTCATTTTTGCTTTGCCCTTCTTCTGTTTCTCAAGCAGTTTGTTTTTCCGCGTGACATCACCGCCGTAGAGTTTTGCGGTCACGTCTTTTCGGTAGGGTTGAATGGTCGCGCGCGCGATCACGGTGCCTCCGATCGCGCCTTGAATCGGGATCTTGAATTGGTGGCGCGGAATGGCTTCGGCTAGTTGTTCGCAGTAGTGCAGCGCGCGAGTCCGTGCCTTGTCACGGTGGACCAAGTAGGAAAGGGCATCGATGGGTTCTTTGTTGACCAAGATGTCCACCTTGACCACGTCGGTCGCACGGTACTCGATCGCCACGTAATCGAACGAACCGTAGCCGCGAGTGATCATCTTCAGTTTCCCGTAGAAATCAAACAGCACCTCTCCGAGTGGCATCTCGCTGGACACTTCAACGCGTCCTGCGGAAAGGTAGCTCATCGTCTGACTGTCCGATCGGTGCTCTCGACACAGCTCCATCACGGGCCCGACGTATTCCTCGGGGATCAAGATGGACGCCTTGATGTACGGCTCCGTGGTCGAGTCGATGATCGTCGGATCCGGCCAGTAGCTCGGGTTGTCCACGTCGATGGTCGTACCATCTTTCAAGCCGAGTTTGTATTTTACCGAGGGGGCCGAAATGACTAGTCCGAGGTCAAATTCTCGCTGCAGTCGCTCCTGAATCACATCGAGGTGGAGCAGTCCGAGAAAGCCGCAGCGAAACCCGAAGCCGAGGGCCGCCGAACTATCCTTTTCAAACGTGAGCGCCGCGTCGTTGATCGCCAATTTCTCGA
>JBGTCJ010000247.1:0-11713 GCA_041748895.1 Pirellulaceae bacterium | reverse complement strand
ATAGTCGCGGTGCTGTTCGCCGAGCCAACCGGCGACGAGCAGACACACGTCCTTCATTGCCGCACGCCCGGCCAGCAGGATAAAAGCGTCAACGAGGTGATGTAGCCCTTTCTCCGGAGAGATTCGCGCCAAGTAGCCGATGGCCGGTCGGCGCTGAGCGGCGACGACGGCGGGCAACAACGGCTCCAAACCGATCGGGTCGATCGTCAGCGGCATGATCACAAATCGCTCGATCGGAATCGAAAGCAACCGAGACATTTTTCCCGCGTAAAAGTGGCTGTTGACGATGAACCGATCGACGTCTGCCGCGAGCCTGGAAAGTTCCGCGACGACCGTTGGTTGATAGGAAGCCGGGAGAAAATCGATGAACGCGTCGTCACCCTGGAGGATCACGACACACTTGGCCTTAGGCAGCTCACGACGAATCGTCGGCAAGGGACCGCCAATCAGAAGGTTGGTGAAGATGATCGCGTCGGGTCGGATCTCATCGCGAAGCCAGGCGACCATTCGTTTCACCTCGCCACGCTGAACCGAGTCTTCGCCACGAAGCATCGTGATCGCCAGGTCGCCAAGGCCCGACGCGTCGGTGGAACTGGCTCGCGCCGTGGCCCAAGCGAGAAATCGGGGGGAGTCAAAGAGTCGGCGAACCGACCGCGGCAGCCACCGCAGCGAGGGAAACTTCTGCAGCAGGTAAATGTTGACACCGCCGAAAAAAACCTGCTGCGAAGCGATGCTCGGTTGGTCCGTGCGAATCGGCGTGTAGATTGGCTGCAACAAGCAATCGACCCCGACGTCACGTAGCGAACGTGCCAAGGCGTTGTCGTGCATGCAACTTCCGCAGAACATCCCGGCGGCACCGGCAGTGAGGAACAAGATTTTCATCAGCTGGGTATTGGGTCCTCGCAGTGACTCCGAGTGGACTTGGGACGTCTTCCGGCGTGTCTGGGCGACCACGATCGCCGCGCTGATTCTAGTCAGTTGGCCACTCTGGACAGCAGACAGGTCGTTGCCCTGCGTCCCGATGGTCGACCCCGGGTGGTTCGGATTGTCCGCCACTGCCACTGGCTGGGTCACACCCATCACCGTCGCGGCGATGCTCCTCGGGCTGACCGCGATCGCTGTGCGGCGGGCCGGTTATCGAATTGGGTTCCTAGCCGTTCTGTCGTGCGGGCTGGTTTTGGTGGCGCTCGACCAGAATCGACTGCAACCCTGGTTTTATCAAGGTCTGTTGTACGCCTCGATTTTCGCCGCGTTACCGGATCACTCGGCACGTCGATGGATCACCGCGTTAACGGTTAGCGTTTACGCCTATTCGGCAAGCGGCAAATTCGATCAACAGTTTATCCAGACCGTTGGACAGGACTTTGTCGACGTGGTGCTACGCGCTCCCAGGGTTGCCGGTGAGCTCGCCACCCCGATGCGCCGAGGATTGGCGATCGCGTTTCCGATAGCTGAGCTTTCCATCGCCGTCGGTCTCGCTCTGCCTCCGACCCGCCGCCTCGCCGCGATCGCGGCGATGGCGATGCACGTGGTCTTGTTCTTGATGCTCGGACCGCTCGGGCTCCGACACGGTCACAGTGTCTTGATTTGGAATGTCTTTCTTGGCTTTCAAGCGTGGTGGCTGTTCGTCCGCCGACCACCCGTCGAGCTCCGACAACCCATCGAGGCCGCCGAGGGCCGAACCGATCGAGCGCTTGCCCTCGCGGTCAGAGGCTTTCTGGTCATTGCACTGGTCATGCCGCTGTGGGAGCGACGGGGATGGTGGGACCACTGGTTGTCCTGGTCGCTCTACTCGCCGCACACCAGCCGTGTCGAAATCGAAGTGCATGACTCGGCACTCGGGTCACTCCCCCCGCGACTGAGCGAATTTGTACGCCCTGAAGTCCCGGGCGAGCGGTGGTTGTTGGTGTCGCTCGGAGAATGGTCAACCACGACACTAGGTGTACCGATTTACCCTCAGGCTCGATACCAGTTGGGTGTTGCCCGGGAGATAGCGAAAAATCTGAGCGAGCCCGGGGCGATTCGTGTCCGACAACGCGGCGTCGCTGACCGCGTGACAGGACATCGCAGCGAACGGTTCCTGCTCGGCCGAGACGAAATCTTCCGCGGTTGCGATGCCTACTGGTTGCTGCCACCAAGTCCCGAGCCGCGTGCGTCAGTGGGCGCGCGAGGCGGTTGAATTTTCCTAACTTTTTCGCATCCCTTTCGTATCAAGCAGTGGGCACCACACCCTATTCTTCCCCTCATTGAGCCAATTCCATGGGTATTCAAAAACGCGGTTGCTGCATCTGGCTTGCCACTTTCGCGATGGTGATCAGTCCGCTTTTCTTGATCGGATGTGGCGAAAACGCTCGCGTTAGTTCCGAGAATCCAGGAAGAGTGATGTCCAGCCAGTTCGCTTCGAAAGCGGTGGAATCAGGCCTCATCAGCGATGCCACTGGGCAGGCCGGGGCAGAGCCATCGCAGGGGGCCCCATCCGGCCAAAGTGAAGACGTGACGACGATCGCCGTCGATCTGACCCGAAAGGTGATTTACACCATGACGCTAGGACTGGTTGTCACAGACTATCGACAACTGGAATCTGCCTTGCCGGCGCTGGTTGCCCGGCACGGCGGTTTCGTCGCCAGCAACCAGACAAATCGGCAGTACCAGGATCGCCAACACGGAACTTGGATCGTTCGAATACCGGTCGCCCAGTACGCCGCGTTCGTCAGGGGAGTCGAGTCGATCGGGTTCCCCGAGTCGCGGAGCGAGAATGCCCAAGACGTGACGGAAGAGTTCGTTGACCTCGAGGCGAGGCTTGTCAATCAGCGGCGCTTGGAAGATCGAATTGTCGAACTGTTGGAGTCAAAGGTGGGCAAGCTGCAGGATGTCCTCGAGATCGAACGTGAACTGGCACGGATTCGTGAGCTGATCGAACGCATGGAAGGACGCAAGCGATACCTGGATGACCGAACTTCGCTAACGACCGTGACGATTAACGTTCGCGAGCAGCGAGAATATCAACCGCTGCAAGCGCCGACGCTGAGCGACCGAATGGCTGCGAGTTGGGGCGGCTCTCTGACAAATCTGAAACGTGCAGGAGAAGGCTTTTTGGTGATGGCGTTGGCCATGCTTCCCTGGTTTCTGCTGCTGGTGATCCCGGCGATCGGTGTGATGCGTTTCATTCGTAATCGCCTGCGAACGGTGTCGCTGACGCCACAATAGGAAACGGGGCGGCCGATCAGCACAGGGGGGATGGTTGGAGATAAGATGTGGGACACGATTGTCCCATCCGCCCCTCACGTACCCACCGTGAATTGATGCCGCACGACGAATCGGACCGACAGCGGGCTGTCGACTCATCTCAGTCGCCTCATCGCTGTGGATCGATTCGCTCGTTGGCTCCGACTGCCCAGGCATTTGCCGAATCCCATCTCGATTCGCGCCCCCATTGTGACGCCGGCGAGTGCGGTGCGGATCAGGGTCCTGCCGACGGCGGCGCCGCACGCGACAACGGCGAGCGCGACATTCCGGCGACATCGGGCACTCCTCATGGCCCTTGGCTGATCCGTTCGTCTCAGGTTGCCTACCAGGACCCTTGGGTTCAGGTCCGCCGTGACTGCGTGATCCGCCCCGATGGTCGCGATGGAACCTACGCGATCGTCGCGATCAAACGGGGTGTCTGCGTGATCGCAATCGACGATTCGGGAACCGTGCACCTGACCCGAGAGTTTCATTACGCCGTTGGGCGCGTGACGATCGAGGGAGTCAGCGGGGGCATCGAACCAGGTGACACAGCCGAACAGACGGCCCATCGCGAGCTTCGTGAGGAACTCGGCATCAGCGCTGCGGTGCTGCAGCCACTCGGCAAGGTTGACCCCTTCACGTCAAGCATCGACTCGCCAACCTTGTTGTTTGTCGCCCTTGGCCTGTCCTTTGGCCAACCGAGCCCGGAGGGAACCGAATTGATCGAACGGGTGACGATGACGATCGATGAAGCCGTCAATGCGGTGATGCAGGGCGAAATCACTCACGCGCCGACGTGCGTCGCGCTGCTGAAGTGGGTCGCCATCCGAGACCGGCCCAATGGACAGTAGCACGCCACTAGAAACTTGCTGGTGGTATTGGGGCGCCATTAGCGGGTAGATTGAACGGGTGATGCGGGCAACGGTTGTCCGGTGTGGCATTCCAGTCCTTGCAATCTCGGGTGACGGCGATGCAATCCAGACGTAATTTTTTGAGAACATCCAGTGCGGTTGCCGGCGGCGGCCTCGGTGCGATGATCTCGCTCCCGGCCGTGACAGCTGAAGAAACCTCGCTACCCGACGGCAGCGTTCAGTTCCACGCGAACATCGAACCGCTGGTCCGATTTCTCGAGGAGACGCCGCGGTCCAAGCTGCTCGAGCGCGTGGCCGAGCGGATTCGCGGCGGACTGTCCTATCGCGATCTGCTTGCCGCAACCCTGCTTGCCGGCATCCGCAATGTCCAACCGCGTCCGGCCGTCGGATTCAAATTCCACTGCGTGTTGGTGATCTACTCGGCTCATCAAGCCTCGATGGCATCGCCCAACGATCAACGTTGGCTGCCACTGCTGTGGGCCGTCGATTACTTCAAAAGGTCGCAGGCGCAGGACCTATCCGAAGGCAATTGGACGATGGCGGCCGTCGACGACTCGCGGGTACCCAGTGGCAGGGCATCGCTCAGGCAGCTTCGTCGCTCGCTCGACCAGTGGGATGTCGACGGAGCCGACGTGGCGGCGGCCGGGGCCGCGAGGAACCTTTCAACCGGTCGACTGCTCGACACCTTTGCCCGCTACGGAAGCCGCGATTACCGCAACATTGGCCACAAAGCGATTTACGTTGCGGGCGCGTTTCGAACGCTCGAAGTGATCGGCCCAGAACACGCCGAGCCCGTGATGAGAAGCCTTTCCTACGCGCTGCTCAACCATTCCGGGGAGCCCAACCCTGCGGAGAGCGATTTGATGCCCGATCGTGATGGACGTGAGAACGACGAACGAGTGGAAAGGATTTCCGCCGGGTGGTTGGCCGGGAAGCGCGATGATGATGCCGCGGCCGAATTGCTCACGGCGCTGCGGTCCGAATCCTCCGGCGGGGCCTGTGATCTCGTGGTCGAAATGATCCAGCGGGGCATCCATCCCTCGAGCGTCTACGACGGGCTGTTTTTGGCGGCAAGCGAATTGGTGACGCGTCAACCGGCCATCGTGCCGCTGCACTGTGTGACAACGACCAACGCGATGCATTACCTTTTCCGAAGCGTGACGGACGATCGGCTGCGACGTTGGATCCTGCTTCAGAACACCGCCTTTGTGACGCGACTGCGCGATTCGGCCAAGGATCGTGACAAGCTGCCTGATCGGCCGATCGACCGATTGGCTGCGACCGATTCAGACGGTGATGCACCTTCTGTAGAGTCGATCTTTGCTGAGGTGCGTAAGGATCGCGCCGCGGCGGCAGGCAAAATGCTCGCGTACCTGCAATCCGGCGGATCGGTACACGCTCTGATGCAACAGGCGCGGGAGTGTGTATTCCTCAAGGGCGACGATTCGCACGATTACAAATTCAGCTCGGCGGTGCTGGAGGACTACTCGCAGATCGGTCCGGCCTGGCGCGATCGCTACTTGGCAGGGTGCAGCTACCTACTCCGCGGTGACTCGGAGGCAGATACGAAGTTGGCCATGCAAGCTCGATCGCTCGGTGTGTAGCGAGGTGCACGCGGTGCCCGAAGGCAGGCCCCAGTTCAGATGCGTGGGGGGCCGGAGGGCTTGCGCCCTGCCGTGGCGATGAGAATGGGGGGCCGGAGGGCTTGCGCCCTGCCGTTGGGACCGAGGTGGGGAGGCCGGAGGGCTTGCGCCCTGCCGTTATGACTCGCGTTGGGAGGGTTCGGGGTCATCCGCCAACAACACCGGTTCGCCCCACTGAGCAACGAAGGTTTGGCCCCCGGGACCGCAGCTTACCTCGGTGCCGAGGAGTTGGTCGTCGATGATCAGGACCTCGTCACAGTCGGGACAGGTGACTTTCACGTGTCCCGGCTCGGCTGCCATCGCCGCCAAGTGGGCTTGGCCAACCCCCGCGACCTCGATGTCCTCGGGCTGCAGCGTTGTCAGCAATTCGCGATCGACCTGCGTCATCGTGGACAGCCGGTTGGCGAGACGCTTGACGCTTCGTTCAAAGCTATTGCGCGCCGCGCGGCCGTTACCGAAGTGTCGGTCACGAGTGGCGTAAAGGTAAGTGAAACCACGCAGCAGTCGCCGCCGCGACTGCGTCGGAAGCTCGTACTGTGACTTTCCGGCGATCAGCCCGAAAATCCGACAGAGCTCCTCGGGCGTGTAGTCTTCAAAATGCATCGTCGTGCCGACGCGGGAACTGAGGCCCGGGTTGCTGCGGATCATCTTTTCCATTTCGCCCGTGTACCCCGCAAGAATCACAACCAAACGATCTCGCTGATCCTCCATTCGCTTGAGCAGCGTTTGCACGGCTTCGCGGCCATATTGGTCTTGGCCACTCTCGTCGATCAACGTGTAAGCTTCGTCGATGAACAGAACGCCATCGAGCGCCTCGTCGATTTTGGCGTTGGTTTTGGGTCCAGTCTGTCCGGCATACTCCGCCACCAAACCGCTTCGATCGGTCTCGACAAGATGTCCCTTCTCGAGAATCCCGAGCGCCCCGTAGATCTCTGCCACGATACGAGCAACAGTCGTCTTGCCGGTCCCTGGGTTGCCGACAAACGACATGTGTAGGCTGGTCTTGGTCGTGGGCAACCCCTCGCCGGCACGAAGCTGTTCCATCTTTAGGAAATTGGTCAACGTTTGGATCGATCCCTTGATCGATCCGAGCCCGATCAACTCGTCAAGCTTCTTCCGAGTATCGGCGAGCCTCTCTTGGGACGTGCGCGTGTCTGCGACCCGCTCGGAAGGCGTCGCAGCGGAATCGGCCGAGGCAGGCGGGGGGGCCATGGCTTGAGGTGACGACGTCGGCGATGTCAGTGGCGATGATCCCGTCCGGCCGCGCGGTCCCTCGGCGAAAGAATCGGTCGCGTCGGCGTGAGTGGCCGGCGAGACCCCGTCACGGAGCCGTTTGGCTTCTTCGCGCAGCCAACGGATCGCGTCTCGCGGCGGTTGAGCGTCGTGAGAAAACTTTTCGGGTGACCGATCGGCGAGCGATTCGAGTTGTCTCCGCATTGAGGAGAGCAGTTCGTTGTCGGCGGTGCTCTGGTCCCCATCGGAGGTCGCAATCAGTGTGGCCAGACGCATCACGAGCGTTTCGAGTTGACCCCATTTGTCGCGTAGCGGGGGGAGTTCGGCGAATGGTCGAACGAGATCATGCCAACGAAACTTTTCGCTTTCGTCGATCAACCACGCCACGGCCTCCTTGAGCTGAGTGCCCATGACGGTCGTCCCCCAAATGTGTTCGAGGGTGACGCGACCGAGTTGTCGCTGCTGCATCGTACCGGGCTCGAGACTCGGAATCGCCGAGGCATAGACCTTCATCACCAAGCCCTGATGGAGGTCATCCATTTGCTGGGCGATCAATGCAGCGTCCACGGCATCGCCGCCGGAAAGCCAGCCATAGGAGCCGCGGATCAGTTTTCCGCTTTCCACATAAAGCGAGCGAGTGGCGGCGAGCGTCTCGCGATAGAGTCGAATGGTTTCGACGATACTTTCATCAGAAGCGGACGACATCAGCGGCTCCGGAGTGGCGAGAGGAGCCGACAGAATACCTCACCGAATCAGATCTGGAAATTCAGCTCGGCCTCGAGAACCTCGGCGTCGACCGAAGCACTACGGACTTTGAGTTGTGGCTTCTCGAGCGTCACGGTCGTGTACGGCGATACCGATCGGGTGACCCAAACACTCGACCCGATCACGCTGTCGTGTCCAATGATGGTTCGCCCGCCCAACACGGTCGCGTTGGCGTAGATCACCACGCGATCTTCGATCGTGGGATGCCGCTTGTGACCGCGAATCAGGTGACCATCGGCATCGGTTGGGAAGCTGAGCGCGCCGAGGGTTACACCCTGGTAGAGCTTGACGTGCTGCCCGATCTGACAGGTCTCCCCGATCACAACACCCGTCCCGTGGTCGATGAAAAAGTATTCACCGATTGTGGCCCCGGGGTGAATGTCGATTCCGGTTTGCTTGTGAGCCCACTCGGTCATCATTCGCGGGATGAAGGGAACACCCAATGCCAACAGCTCGTGCGCGATTCGGTAAACCGTCGTGGCCTCAAAACCGGGGTAGCAGAAGACGATTTCGTCGGTCGTCTGGCACGCGGGGTCGCCATCAAAGGCGGCCCGCACGTCGGTCGACAGCGTACGGCGAAGAAACGGTATCCGTTTGAGAAACTCGATCGCCATCGCCTGGCCCTTGGCCTCGAAGTCGACCTGCGATTCGCAATCCCCGTGGTTGTGGCGGATCCGATCTTCATGCCGCAGGGCACGTCCGATCTGTGTGGTCAACCGATCATGCAGCGAGTCGATCAAGCCACCGACGTGGTACTCGATATTTCCCGCGTGCAACCCGACACGCCGACGATAGCCGGGGTAAAGAATGTCTTTCAGATCCTGCAGGGCCTCGACCACGGCCTCGTAACTCGGTAGGGCGCAGTGGCCGAGATGATTCATCCCGTCTTCGGGCGTGTATGTGTCGACAATTCGCCGTGTCAGCTCGGGGAGTTGCTCTTTGAGACGAAAGTCAGATGCCACGATGTTTGCTCGCAAAGGCACAGATCAGGGGAGGATCCCCTGACCCTGTTCTAACAGTGACACGTTGCCGAGTCGATTGGCTCACCGCCCGATCGATGGCGGGTTATCAAGCAGGAAGTCGCGGGGGCCGCGGTGTGAGTAGTAAGGGTAAGCAACGGTTCCCGTGGGCGGACCCGCATTGAACGGCTGATTCTGTATCTGTTGGGCGGCGTAGTGGCCAGGCATCAGGTGCTGCGCAACCATGCCGTGCCCGATACCCCCATGACCTTGCGTTCCGCAGTGTGGGTGCAGGTGGGCGCTGTAGTTCATTCCGCCCTGCTGCCAACCTATCGGGCCGGGAATGCATCCGGTGCGACAACCCGAGCTGCCGCAGTTCCCATTGCACCCCAATTTGCCGAGCAGTCCCCCCTTGCCGCAGGAGTTGCAGGCGCCGGTTCCACATTGACCCGTTTGGCAACCACCACGGGTGTTGTGATGCAGGCAACCGCTGGTGCCCGAGACCAGGGCGATCAGAGACGCCATCCATAGCCAACGATTCATCGTCGATTCCTTCCGAGCGATCGCTCGACAAAGCGGGTTGCCGAGACGGGGTCAGTATTTGGGTGCCTGGAGCGCGATGTTTCCACATCGCTTGTCCCTTTCGGTTTCGGACGCGGCAAATGCTCCGGTACACAGAATCGTTAGAACCGGCCCCACAATCGAAGAATGCCGCAGCTACGAACTACGCATCTTCACCAAACCACCATCCGCCCACTCTGAACTTGTCGCGGTGGCGCGGGGTTTGGTACCTCACAATCGCAACACCTCGGTTCTTTGAAGCCATTCCCACTGCAGTCTGGAAATGCAATGTCGACTCGAAAATGGATCTTTGTGGGCTCGATCCTCCTAGCGCCGCTGACGTTTGCTCAAATCGGCGGCTCGCCGCTCGAGCAGGCATCGGGAACCCGAGTGGCGACCCTGGAACAGCGGCTAATCAATCAGCTCCGGGCCACCACCGAAGATCGCCAAGCGTACGTTCGAATCGTCGTCGGACTGACGCAAACGGGCCACCTGGACGAGAAACTGGTGGTCGCCGTCCAGCGGTACGCCATGGGCAAGAATCCGGTGTTCCCCTTCCCTTACTTCGAGCGAGCGATGCGGCACGAAGCCGGGAAACGGGGAATCGACCTGCCGCCGGTGCAACTGCTCGCTGGGCAGGCTTCAACGTACTTGCCGCAGTGATCGCGGTTTGCAAAGTCCGCCAAGCGTTCAAGCGTCGGTGACCCGAATTCGCAGGCGCTGGCCCTTGGCATCCCAACCCATTACCTCGCCCATCGTCCGCCAATTTTGCCCGCTCAGATCTTCGACGGCACCCGCCAGGTGTCCGGGAATGTGTAGCGTGAGCGGCAACGGCGGATCGTCATAGTGCGCCAACACCACGTGGCCATCGGGGTAGGCCTTCGGTTCGTCCGGTGGCGTGTAGAGCAAGCGACGGTCGATCACCGCGTCGACCTCCATGGGAAGCTCGACGACCGCGTCGGCCAATCGAGTCGACAAGGCCAAGTCATCCTTGACATTCCAAAACTGTTCGACGGTCTCGCCGAACGAAATTCCCCCGTCTGCAACGTCGCGAGCCGCATTCACGTCCGCCCCTGCGGTTGAGATCGACTCGATCGCTTCCCCATGGCGATCGATGGCTCTGCCGAGCGCCGACCCGGGAACAACCGTTAAGGGAACCTTCTCTCTCCAGTTGGGCATCCCCGAAAGCGAGATACGTGCTTCCGCTTGCCAGAGCAATTCGTTGTCACCGAGCTTCATCGAGTACAGGTCTATCGTCGGAATGTGACCGACCAACTCGATTCGCTGAGACTGGCCGGGTTGAAGTTCGGTCGAAGCGAGGGCCTGAATGACTTCCTCGAACGCGACGTGCTGATGAATCTTTCGGTTGCTGCCGCTTCCCGAAACGCACCGTTCACTGGCCGACAGCTTCAGGTCGATCCCCTCAATTCGTTGGCTCTGGCGAGGGGTGAATGACAACGTGCCGCAAATCCGCTCGCCGGGCGCGAGCTTCGTTTGGCCCCACTGGACCTCGACATGCCCGAGTACCAACCAAGGGAGCAGATAGAAGGCGATCCCGATTGCCGCCATGGATCCTCCGATCACACCGCTCAACACCAACACCACCCAAAATCCGAAACCCGTCATCGCGATAGTCGCAAACGCGGAAGCCACGATTGCCGAGATCAAGATCACCACCAGCGCCATGCCGCCCAGTACCGTCGGTGGGCTTGGGAGCGTGATCTGATCGAGGGTGACCTCTGCCAGCGAAACGTGAATCGGTACGGTCACCACGGGATCGAACGCCCAGGGGATATCCGCGGTCGCTTCGACAAAGTGTTCGACACTCAAGTAGTGCCCGTCACCGGTCGGTGGCCAGGGGAGGCAAGCGACTTCAAAGTCGAACGAGCGGGTTTGTCCGGCTTCCACCGCACCTGAAAACACCGACACCGGCGTCCCCGTTTCCCGTGCGATGTTGCCCCGGCCACGGGTAAACCAACCCGCGCTAACCGAAAGGTTTCGGCAGTGCACGTCGGAGTCAGCGCGAACGATGACGCGTCCGCGGACCAGTTCCCCACCAAGGAAACGTGCATCGGCTGATTCCAACTCAATCTCTAAATCGCATTTCGCCATCGCGCCCCACCTGGTTCTGAACGATCTCGTAAAGGTAATGCTCGGCCGATCGAAGGTCACCGCCGAAGCGTTGGTACAGCCACTGGGCATCGCATGCGCTCAGTTGCGGTACCTCACCCGGGGAAAGTCTCGCCGCGATCAGGCGGCGGTTGAAAACACTCCTCAAGTGATCTCGATCGGTCCACTGCGCAATCTTGACCGTGTGAACGCGATAACCATGTCGCACCAGTTGACGTGAGCGATCGCGATGCGTCCCAAGCACGATTGGAAAACCGTCACGGTAAAGCAGCCCGAGAATGGGGCTCGGAAGCCGCTGAGCCTCGTCGATCAATAGCATTCG
>JBGTCJ010000246.1:0-4888 GCA_041748895.1 Pirellulaceae bacterium | reverse complement strand
ACCAATTCGACCGTCTTGACGCGGCCGATCAATGTGTGGCTGCTGGCATCGTCGATTTTGATCGGCAGGATCTGGCCAGCCTGGCGACGGTTACCGTCGAAAACAACGATCCGGTCACAGTGAGTCCGCCCCATCATTTGGACCAGCGGTGCCCCGTCGTCATGACGAAGCGCCTTCTTGCTCGGTCCCTCGACCAAAACGTCAAACGTGCGGCCGATCAATGACTGTTGATCCTCCAAAGCAATCCGGTCCTGAACCTCAAGCAGCTCTTGGTTACGTCGCGCCTTGACCTCCCTCGGCACATCATCGGGCAAGCGATCGGCGGCCTTGGTTCCTGGGCGGACACTGTACTGGAAGATGAAACTGTTCTTGAATCGGCACCGCTCAACGAGCGCAATCGACGCGCGAAATTGGTCCTCGGTCTCGCCGCTGAAACCGACGATGAAGTCGCTGCTAACCGTGGCGCCCGGCAGCGTCGATTCGATCCGATCCATCATCTGCAGATAATCGCCAACGGTGTATCCACGCTTCATCCGCCTCAGCACATCGTCATCACCGCTCTGTGCGGGAACGTGCAAGTAAGGAGAACATTTGGGAAGGTCGCGAATCGTCTCGAGCAACTCCGTCGACATGTCTTTTGGGTAACTCGTCACGAACTTGAGTCGCTGGATCCCCTCAATCTCATGAAGTGCGGTCAGCAAATCTGCCAAACGCGTTGTGTGTTGACCATCGTGGTACCGGTAACTGTTGACAGTCTGCCCCAGCAGCGTGATCTCCTTGCAACCCTGATCGGCGAGTATCTTCGCTTCGGACAGGATCTCGGCTGGCGCACGTCCCTGTTCAGGTCCACGAGTCATTGGCACGATGCAATAGGTGCAAAATTTATCGCAGCCGATTTGAATTCGGAGGTAAGCCTGGAATGGCGTTGGCCGCATCGTGGGGTCTCGAAGCGGGTCAAACGTTTCGTGGCTGCGACGGATCGACTCCTGCGATCCGTCGCTGCGCGCGAGCGAAACGGCCATTTGACGCCCTTCGCCCTGACGAATTTTTTCCAACAGGGTGGGAATCTGATGCAATTGGCCCGGCCCGACAACAAGGTCGACGTAGGGGGCCCGATCAAACACGATCTGCTGGTCCTTCTGGGCCATGCAACCCATCACGCCGATCGTCAGTTCGGGCGAACGTTGCTTGATCTGGCGGACCTTACCGAGCGCGCTGTAGACCTTTTCCTCGGCGTGTTCGCGAACACTGCAGGTGTTGTAAAGGACCGTGTCCGCCTCCTTGGCCGAGTCGACCACGAGGTAGCCGTGGCGGCGGAGATCGGCGATGACCATCTCGCTGTCGAGCACGTTCATCTGGCAGCCGACCGTTTCGATGTAGACTCGTTTGCTCATGAAAGGCAGATTGGGTGGGGGCTGTCGGCAACAGGATTCATTCGGATTCATCTCGCGAGCCATCCGCCACGTCGCGGCGACTCAGCGTCTGGTCGACATGCTGTTTTAGCTGATCGACCAGGGATTGACGACGACGACGCATGGTCGACCCCAATAGGGCGAGCGCCATCAACGAACCGGCGACCCACAGCACGACCCAGGACCAGTCGACCGACAGCGCCGCGGGCATCGATTGCGTCGGCAGCAAGCTTCCCAATCGCGACATGGGTTCTCCGTGATCCAATCGGCCCGATCGCTTTACCGGTGATCGATGAAAACGGAAACGATACCAGCGTTGCCCCCTCGGCGCGAAGTTCGAGACGGTCAAATATGGCCTCGCCATCGCAGAAAGCGGGAATTGGACCCTATTTTGGCGGCACTCGCCGGCGCCACGATGCGAAGGCGACCCACGAAACGATGCTGCCCCACCCGATTGCCGAAACCCACAACGACACCGCGAGCCACCACGGGTGATATTCAAGTGTGATCGTGTGTTGGCCTGCGGGCAGCACAATCCCGGAAAACAAGTAGTCGGCTCGCAGCACCGGCATCCGCACGCGTGATGAGCCATCGGCATCTACTTCCCTGTAAGCCCGCCAATTTCCGTCCTGAAACTGCTTGAGGATGATCAGTCCCGGACCGCTGGCGTGGCACTGAATGCTAATCGATTCCGGGGAGTCGTACTCAATGCTCAACCACGCCGCGTTATCCGAGTCATCATTTTCGATCTCCGTGGCGGACTCGGCATTCTCCCGTGCAACCGCAGGGGAAGAATGCGATCGGGTCGGGTCTTCTACGATGGGCACGCCGTCTGGCTCGTCCTTCGCAATTTCGCGGAGCCGAGCAGCGATCGGTTCTCGCAACGACCCCACCATCGGGGCGACCGAAAGGTAGGTCGGCGTCCAGAGAAGGGGCGAGGCGTTTCGATGCACGGGAGTCCACGGTGTTTGACGATCGGCCCCATCCCCAGGTCGGTGATCGATAATCCATTGGGTGTCAATCGCCAACCAATCCATCGTCCGATTCCAAAACGTCGTCGCCTCAACGCGTGGCGTCTCCCGCAACGCCGCCGCTGCCGCTTCCCAGAAATTGATCAACCGGAGGGGGGGCAGCGTGGTCATCGAGTTGAACAGCGACTCCTCCGCATCGAGGTGCCACCGACCGTGCCGTGTGACTCTGCTGGTGGCGTCGACGTCCAGCATCCGGTTCTCGTCGCGGGTGCTCAGCCACCACGACGGCCACTCCGATCCGCGGCGCGTCCGCAGCGCACGGCTTCCATCGATCGACGCAGCAGGCTCGACTCGGGCGGCGAGCTGGCCAATCCAGCGTCTCTCGGCGTCGCGATTGATCGTCGCCACTTGAGGCCAAGCGATGATACCGAGGTCCAGAGCCAGCCACACGAGCAACCATTTTCCGCCATGCACATCGGGACACCGACCAAAACGGCTCGTCGCCCAAGCGACACACAGTGCCACCAAGGACGAGGCGCCCACCAGGAACGTGGCCCCGAGGCTGTCGAATGGTCCCCAAAAGCGATCGGGAATCGGAGTCAGGGTGCCTTGTGCAGGTACCCATTGAATAGAGGCCAGAATGAGACCCGTTGGCAAAACGTTGATGACCGCAAACCAACCTGCGCGGTCGGCCATCTGAATCAGCCGCGAGGGCGTGAGGTTGGTCGCTTGTCGAGACGCTGCAATCGCCACCGCAAGAGGCACCAGGGTCAACCATTTCGCCGGGTAACGAAAGCTGTCGTAGCCCGGAAGGCATGTCACGAGTAACCAGTACGGACCTCCGACCGGATCACCCAGGCCGGCGCGTGGCAAACCGAGAATGGCCACCAGGCGGCCAACACCAAACGAACCGAGTGCCAGCAACAACGCCGCAGGAAAGAGCGCATCCCAGGCGTCCATGCGTCGGATCGAGAACGGCCGTCTGTCATTTCCTCCTCTCCGGGGCCGCCACGATGGTAGCCAGCGACCGCACGCCAATACCAACGGAATCACGCCGACATACAACGTCGCCACCCACATCGGGTCACCGACCGAAAACGCCTCACTGATCCGCGTGTGGGTCGGAAACGGCAATCCCGATGCAAAGGGGACGAAAAATTCTAGCCAGTGCCAAGGCGCGACACTGAATCGATAGATGTCATCGAAATGGCGAGAATTGTGGGAAATCCGAGCGCTCTGGCGTGCCCAGTCAATCGACGCCGCGATCTGAGGCGCGGCGAGCGCCACGGCACCCGATGAGGCCAGCATCGAGGCGAACAGCGCGCGTGCCAGGGTCGTGCCACGAATAGGTCGGGCGGCGACCTCAACGGCGGCAACACTCGGGGATGCGACGGCCAAAATCGATCTGCCCAAGCTTCTACGACGCATGAGCCCTCTGGCCGATGCGAACGCGGCAACGAAGCCACCGATCAATACCGCATGAACCGTCGTCTGTGGGTCCCCCCCAAGCACTGGCATCGCCAATCCGAGAGCCGTGGCGACGATTCCCGTCATCGAAGGATCGTGACGCAGTCGCCAAAGACCGGCGAGTGCGAGTGGCATCCACGCCGCCCCAACGAGGAACGGAGGGTTGCAATAGAGAAATACGATTGGGCCCGCGAGCGGATACGCCAAGATCGCCACGGCGCAGCCTAGGGGACCGGCGCGAACCGACCTCGCGGCAAAATGGATTGTTGCCCCAGCCAGTAGCAGGTGCACGGCAACGTACCAAGCCATCGCCGACTCGGCCGCGCCAAACGTTGAGAAGATGAGACGGCGAATCGGATAGAACAGCGCCGTTGACGTCTCACCCGCGATGGGCAAACCGGCAAGGTCATGAGGATTCCAGAGCGGTAGCCACTGCTCGGCTTCGCGTCGATTGATGTGCGCGTAGAGCGGCGTGTAGAAGTGGCTGACGTCCCGGTACGCCAGTCGCTCACGCCCGGCGACGGACGGCCCGAGCAGAATCGCCGTAACGACCACCAGCAGACCGTAGGCGAGCCAAATCGGGTCGATCTGGACTCGGCGCGAGAGATTCTTGGGGGATTCAGGGAGCACGGTCAACCTGCAAATGCCTCTCAGCCAACCGCGTCCTGAATACTGACACGGACAGCGGGAAAAACTCAGCTGACGTACTTTTCTTCGGTGTCGCCCGAGGGCCGCGATAGCTCTCCAGTATCCTCCAAGTGGCGAACGACATCGACAATTTTCTGCTGAACCGACTCGACTTCCGACACCCTGACGCTGCCGAGGTAATCCATTTCCTCGCGTAAGTTGTCCGCCGCTCGCGCGCTCATGTTGGACATGATCTTGGTCTGCAACGATTGGCTGGCCCCCTTGAGAGCCATCGCCCACTGTGCGGTTTCGACGTTCTTGAGCAGTGACTGGACGTCGCGGTCGGCCAAGCGGCTGATGTCTTCAAAGACGAACATCAGCCGTCGAATCTCGTCCGAAAGTTCAGGGTCG
>JBGTCJ010000245.1:0-9397 GCA_041748895.1 Pirellulaceae bacterium | reverse complement strand
GTGGTCCAGCGCGGCATGATCGTAGCCATCGAACCGCTGCAACCCGGCGAGCTCGCGGAAAACGAAGGCCGAACAGTCATTTTGCCAGGGCTTGTCGATCCCCACGTCCATCTCAACGAACCCGGACGCACCGATTGGGAAGGGATGCGAAGTGGGACGTTGGCTGCTGCTGCTGGGGGGTTCACGGCCCTTTGTGACATGCCGTTGAATTCGAGCCCCGTGACAATCAGCCGGGAGGCGCTGGAGGCAAAACGTGCGGCGGCAAGTGAGCCCGGAAAGTTGGCCGTTGACCTTGGTTTCCACGGCGGCATGGTGCCTGGGAATTTTGATCAGCTTCCCGATCTCATCGCGTCAGGCGTGATCGCGATCAAAGCGTTTCTTTGCCACAGCGGAATCGACGAGTTTCCGAGCGTCAGTGAAGCGGATCTTCGCCGCGCTATGCCTCTGCTCGCTGAGCAACACATTGTTCTGATGGCTCATGCGGAGATATCCCGAAGCCTGCCGCCGATGACCGATCCCCGGCGTTACGCGGACTACCTCGCCACTCGGCCGCCCTCGTTCGAACGTGAGGCAATCGATATGCTCATTTCGCTGTGTCGGGAAACTGGTTGCGCCGTCCACATCGTTCATCTAGCCGATGGCGGGTCGATCGAAAGGCTTCGAAAGGCCCGCATCGAGGGCTTGCCGATCACCGTCGAGACCTGTCCGCATTACCTGACTTTCGCCGCGGAAGACATTGCCGACGGCTCGACGGCATGGAAGTGCGCGCCTCCGATCCGCGGTCGATCCAACCGGGAAATGCTTTGGGACGGACTCCGCGACGGCATCATCGACCTGATTGCATCGGACCACTCACCCTGTCCGCCGGAAATGAAGCGGCTTTCGACTGGGCGCTTCGACCTGGCATGGGGAGGCATCAGCAGTTTGCAAATTGCTCTGCCGATCGTCTGGACCGAGGCCAGCCGACGCGGCTTCACACTGGACGATTGTGCTCGCTGGATGAGCCACCAGCCAACGCGGATCTTTGGCATCGGCAGCGGGATCCGTGTCGGTTCGCCCGCGAACTTCATGAGTTTTGACCCCGAGGCCATTACCCGCGTGGGCGATACCCGATGGCTTCATCGGCACGCGATCACCCCATACCACGGATTCAACCTAAGGGGTCGTGTCGAAGCAACATGGATCAGGGGCCAACCTGCGGCACTCGGACGCGGACGTGTCATTGGGAGAGGTGAAGCGGGATGATTTCCTCGGCGACGACTGCGTATCTGAACGGCCTCGATCGCGAATCGTTCATCGATCGAATCCGAGAATGCTGCGGCTCGACGGAGTGGTCCCGGGAGATGGAGCGCTACAGGCCTTTTGGAGATGGATCTGCAGTGCATCAGGCGGCCGACCACGCTTTCGATCGGCTTAGCGACTCGGACTGGATCGAAGCTTTCCAGTGCCATCCGAAGCTCGGAGACCTTGACTCGCTCAAATTAAAGTTCGCCGGAAATCGCAGGTGGTCCGCCAGTGAGCAGGCCTCGGTTGTGTCGGCCGACGAATCAACTCTCAGGGCACTGGCTGATGGAAACACCGAATATCAGGCAAAGTTCGGGTTCATTTTTATACTCTGTGCTTCGGGCAAATCTGCCGAGCAGATGTTGGTGCACTTGAGGCAACGGCTGGTACTGGACCCGTCCACCGAGCTTCGCAACGCGGCTCGGGAGCAACGTCTGATCACACACTTACGAATCGATAAACTGGAGTCGCACAGTCCATGAAAGTGACACTCTCCACCCATGTGCTCGATACGACCACCGGCAAGCCGGCGGTGAACGTCCAAGTCCGGATCTCGCATGAGAGTCACGAGTCTGGCCAATGGAAATCGCTTGCTGCGGCGTGGACCGACGATGATGGTCGAATTCGCGATTGGCCTGGGGTGGTTGAAGTACCTCAAGGCCGTTTGCGGCTGACGTTCGCAACGGCTGAGTATTTTCGCGGGCAGGGCCAGCCGGCTTTTTTTTATCCCGAGGTCACGATTGATGTGAACATCGACCGCGCGATCCACCATCACGTGCCGTTGCTCTTGTCACCGTTCGGCTACACCACGTATCGCGGGAGCTAGCGAAAGGCCATACCAGCCGTAAGCGCAAGCGACCGGACCGAGTTCGGCTACATCACGTATCGCGGGGGTTAGCGAAAGAGCGACCGTTAATCGGGTAGCCCCTCTCGCTCGAGTTTGAGCACCTTCTCGAGTCGCCGGACATGGCGTTCGCCGGGTTCGAATCGCGCGGCGATGAAGGCATGAATGATTTCCAGTGCCAACTCGGGTCCGATCACGCGTGCACCGATACAGAGCACGTTCATGTCATCGTGCTCGACGCCTTGATGGGCCGAATAGGTGTCGTGACAGATCGACGCGCGAATGCCTCGGATCTTGTTCGCCGCAACGCTCACACCGACGCCGCTGCCGCAAATGAGAATTCCACGCTCGGCGCGTCCGGTCACGAGTTCCTTGGCCACGGCCGCCGCGAAATCCGGGTAGTCACTGCTCGACTCGTCGTGTGTGCCACAGTCGATTACTTTCGCGACGCCTGCATCCAATCGCTCGGCCACCCACTTTTTAAGCGGGAAACCGGCATGATCACCGCCGACGGCGACTCGAATCGGAGACTTCATGAGGCAACGGTCTCGGTGAGGATAGTCGAAACGGGGGAATTCTCGCACACGCAAGACAGGCTAGCGATTCGTGCGGAGAGCGACAAGCGACCGCAGACGCGGAACCAATGCGTCGAAACGTGGACCACGTCAGGTCGACGAGCGAGTCCATTTGTCGCGGATCGCGGGACAATCCGTTGGAACACAGTCAGGCCGCCGGGACGCCTAAGGTAGGGTCGGCCTAAGCGGACCCGCCGAGCCAGGCTTGATCGGAAACACGGCATCGTGCGCCGCGAGTGACACGATCATTTGGTCCATCATGCGGTGAAGCTCTTCGGGCCTCTCAGACGCCAGGTCGGTTTGTTCAAACGGATCCGACGCCAGGTGGAACAGCTGGTAGTGCGACCCACCCGAGACGGGCGACGGGAAATAGTGGTAAATCACTTTCCAATCACCTTCGCGGTAGCTCGTGAAGTACTCCGATCGATGAGGCGAGTGAGGGTAATGCATCAGAAATTCCTCAGGTCGCTCTGGATCGGGTTTACCGGACAGCAGCACTTGCAAAGGTCTACCGTCGACAGCGTGTCCCTGCGGGGCCGCGACCCCGCATGCGGCGAGGACCGTGGGGAACAGATCTTGAACAGCCGCCTGCTGGGATTGAATGGCCCCGCTTGCGATCGCCAGTTGTTGTTGATGCCGATTTGCCTCAGCGCGCTGGGCCCATGAAGCGATCAAGGGCACGCGCGTCCCACCCTCGTAGTGCGAGCCCTTCTTTCCACGAAGCGGCGCGGCGCAAGCGACATCGTGTTGATGTCCCAGCGGCGCGTCAGACCCGTTGTCGCCGAGAAAGAGTACGAGCGTATTCTCGGCCACCCCCAAACTTTGCAGTTGGTCGAGTACGTCTCCCAAAGACTTGTCCATTCCCTCGACCAGTGTCGCAAAAGCCTGCGCACTTTTTGGCGTTTGAGAGTCCACGTAATTCGATGCGAACCGCGGGTCGGATTCAAATGGTGCGTGGACGGCGTAGTGGGCGAAGTAAAGAAAGAATGGCTTCTTTTCTTCGACGGCCCGGGCGACTTGCCGATTGGCCTCGATCGTGAGTGCCTCGCTAAGGAACGTGTCGGTGCCATGGTACTTTTCCAAGTGCGGAACCGCGAATCGCTCTCTTTTCCCGCCGAGACCATAGTTCTGTTCGCCGTAATAGCTGCCAGGCGATCCAAACGAAGCGCCGCCGACATTGACATCAAAACCGAGTTTGGACGGATCGGAACCTTCAAAATCTCGTGGAGCGAAGTGCCCTTTGCCGACGTGAATGGTTCGATATCCGGCTTGCTTCAAGACCGAGGCCAACGTCACATCGCCAATTTTCAATCCGGCCCAATTCCAATCGGGCGGGCCATTGGGACCGCCGTTGTCGTTTTCGGGATTGATCCAATTGGTCGTGCGATGGCGAGCCGCATTTTGGCCGGTCATGATCGATACGCGTGTCGGTGAGCAGACGCTCATCGCGCAAAACTGATTGAACCGAATCCCGCTAGCCGCTAGCCGCTCCATGTTCGGCGTGCGGTAGTACTCGTTAAGCGGGTAGACCACGGGTTGGCCACGCGAATCGGTGAGGAACGGGACGGATGTGTCCATTACGCCCATGTCATCGACGAGGAAAATGACGACGTTGGGCGGAAGATCGTCTCCCAGGCACGAGGTCGTTATTGCGTCAATCGCAAGCACTGCCAAGCAGATCGAAAGGCAAAATTTCATGGATCAGAGGTGGGGTGGCGGATGAGGGGGGAATTGCTGATGAGTCTGGCGGCACGCGACCAAACAACTGGTTCAGGTGCTGCAACAGCCTAGCATCTGAAAACCCGCTCAGGGGATTTGGATGAGCAGAAAGAGGCGACAGCAATTCGCCAATGCCACCAGAGAAACATTGCGCGCGGGCCTCAGCCTGCCCAAGATCGGAGTCGTACTGGCGATTAGTTCGCCGAATGCCGTACCCCCGCTTTCCCTCCAATCACTCTTTGGACTCACGAAGTACCTGAGCACGGAAAAGCTCGAGCCAATCCGAGTCAAATTCGGGAAACGTAACCGTGGCTCCGTAACTCTCCGTGCAGAAGAAATCATTGACGTTTTTAACGTCCAGCACCCACTTGATCGTGGCATGCAACTCCTTGCTCCGCCCATTCCCACCCATTCCGCCCGGATTGTAGCCCAACGCCAAGGTAGTGGGGAGTGAAGCCAGGTCCGCTACGTTGCTCCACCGCGATCGTGAGATCAAAACGGTTGAGTACGAAGGTTTTTCGGTCGTAGCGGAGACCTCGGACGTTAGCCGCACGTCGCGGTCGGAGCGATCGTGTGAGATAGAAAGCGTCTTGCGCATCGACCCCGAGGGACGGACGGGAAGGATCCATTTCAAAACTGTAGACTCTGCGTTCAACTCGGCATGGTCGGCGTTATCCAGGAAAAGTTCCGGGATATGAGGTTCAAGTGGACCAGGCTTTTGAATGAGAGAGGTAAACCCTTGAAACGCGATCTGTGCAGGATGGAATAACGGGACCATCTGGGAAAACGAATTCTTCGGTGAATCGTCGTCTGGACGTACCTCAGTCGAGTTGACCCATGTACGGTACTCGGTCACATTTCTCAACTTCTCGACTGAGATCGGAAATGCTGCAATGCCAGTCCCAGCGGGCTGACGGATTCTTGAAATTAATCTCCACCTGTCTCTCGCGGTATCGTGGATTCCGATAAATGCGAAATGGTAGTCGGTAAACTTAAACTCGCTTTGGCTGAGATTGCTGGACGTTAGCTCGCCAGACACGTAGAAAGCGTGGCTTTCGTGTTGCAAGATGGCGTTCTCGGCCTCTGATAAAAAGGTAGCCGCCATTTCAACGGCTTTTTTGTCAATTTCCTCAGCGACGCAAGCAATCCCCAGATCAAAATTTCCGCTTAATAAAACTGCCAAAGTGATTAAAAACAGGTAGACAGAGGAACGTTGTCCTCGCCGAGATAATGGTCGGTAACGCACGTTCGCTCACTCTTTAACGGTTGGTAAAATCAATGTCCATCAGGCGGCAACGCGTCCACTTAAATCCGAGTGACAGCGATTTTCGGCAAAGTAGGCATAATCTATCGCTTTGCCTCGCGTAGTCACTGACCCTTCATTCTTCGTCCTCGCATAAGTCGATTGCCAGAATCGCGAATGGGAACCCGCTCGCCGCGGATTCCCAGCCGTCGAGCGTACACTCCCAACTTCCCCCACCATACCCGTTCGTAAAAAACTCGCAGTAACACTCGGCCGTAAACGAACAATACTCGATTTCGTAATGAAGGAGATTATGGCCGTCACTGGATTCCGGCTCTTTCAGCGATGGTACGTTAAGAGGCGAATCCACGAGTTGCCGAAATGTGCCGGAGCACTGGTGAACGTTACCACCGCCTACAAGCACGTGACACGCCGTTGGGCAGTCCGAATCTGCTAGCCCCTCATTCACTTGGGAGCAGTTTCTCATCTCTCCGAAATCATATTCAAAACAATTGCCGACAAACGGCGTATCCGCTTCGACCGCGCGGCAAGAAAGTAAAGCAATTAAGCTAAACGCAATCCAAAATTTGCTGTTGTTCATTCTCGTTATCTCATGGTTCTTGAGCAATGATCAGAAAAGAAAAATCCGTCGACTCCCCAGTCTCGCGGAGACTGATTTTGCCAACTCCAGAGGCAAGTCCTGAACTTGATGGCAAATACGCTTGATATCGTATGTAGCTGGAGTCAGAGCTATTGGGACTGGCTGTCAATTCGAGGACAACTTTCCGGCTTTCACTCGCATCCCATAGGTAGGCCTCTGCGCTGCAGTCTTTAATGGGCGCAGCTGGTCTGACGACAAACATTCCGGAAATTTCGCCGGTTGGCGATGAGTGGAGTAAGACGGTACGCGGAAAGACGCGAGTGCCTCGTTTGACGTCTAAGGCGAGCACTGGCTCGGCAATGACGCGAGAATTAAGACGGTCGCTCACGCGAATCAGTTCGAGATGCCGACCCTCCAAAAGCGTGCCCGGATTGAGTCGCGCATTTACTTTCAAATCATTATCGTTGCCTGCCACAACGCTCTCGATCCGCAGAATTTGCGAACCGAAGCTGATTTCTAAATCACTTGCATCGAATTCATCGTTTTCGAGAACGCGAATTACGAACGATACTTCCTTGTCGCCAGCGACTGAAAGTTCTTTTGGGTGGATTTCAAGCTTTGCTACGGCGTCGTAGCGAAATTGTACTTTGAAGTAGTGGTTTCCATCTGGTGACAACACGAACCGTGTGCTTTGAACGCCTTTCCCCTCGCGAACCGGTGCATTGAATGTGAAAGAGAATAGACCCTGTTCGCCATGATTCAACTTAAGCGGTGTATCACTGGCGGAGATGCAGCCGCAGCTCGAGACTACCTGATGGATATGCAACTGACGGTTCAGTTGGTTGCGTAATGGCACGCTGAATTCCGTCTTCTTGCCACACGGCAATTCACCGAGCTCAACGATAAATAACTCGGGGATCTCGGTAATAAACAGGGGTGAGAGCTGTATCGTCGGTTCGCGCGAGAAAGCTGGAATGCAGAAGAAACTTCCAACAGCAAGAAGTTTAAGGAAGCAGGAAATAGACCGAAGCGTAATGCCATACGCTGCAATTGATCTGACTTTCATTCCGACATCTGGCTTAGCAAAATTACGAGATACGGATAAAATCCGTTTCCGGATCCCATCATCACGTTGATCGCACCACGCACTGCCCTCGCCTCGTCGCAAGATAGCGGGGGAGGAGGCGATGTACAACGGAAAAATTTAAAATTGTCGAAAATCGTTGCAGAGCGAGGATGCGGTCGGCCCAAAAGCCGAGGGACGGAAAGGTTTTTGCTATGTGTTTGAGTTGACGGAATCGTTACGGAGCTCTCACGCCGTTGTAAAGATCGATTGCGTAAGGTTTGTCGTGGGCGCACTCCAGTTTTCGTTTGGCGAGACTATTCGAGGCCCGACACTCGGGTGGTAAAGCGTTCGATTTCAATGGCGGTTTGGTCGATGAACAACGCAAGTGACTCTCAAATCGGTCGTTTGATTCTGGTTTGCGGCGCGACGGGGTACATCGGTGGTCGGTTGGTCCCGCGGTTGCTCGGCGAAGGCTACCGGGTCCGGTGTATCGCTCGAACTCCCGAGAAGCTTGCCGAGTATCCGTGGCGCCGGCATGATCGTTTGGAGGTGGTGGCGGGCGATCTGTCGAAACCGGAGGACGCTTCGGCCGCTTGCCGTGATGTCGACGTGGTGTATTACCTGATCCACTCAATGGTCTCTGCGGGTGCTGACTATGCCGCTGAGGATCGACGATTGGCAGAAAGGCTCGGCCTGGCCGCCCGCGACAGTGGCGTGGGTCGAATCATCTACCTCGGCGGATTGGGAGAGCTAGCTGAGGACTTGAGTGAGCACCTTCGCAGTCGACGAGAAGTCGAGGAGATGTTGGCAAAAAGTGGCGTTCCGCTGACGGTGCTCCGCGCCGCCATGATCATCGGATCTGGTTCGGCATCGTTCGAAATTTTGCGCTATCTTGTCCAGCGTCTGCCGATCATGATCACTCCGCGGTGGGTTCAAACCGAGACGCAGCCGATCGCGGTCCGCGACGTGCTGCGGTACTTGATCGATTCGGTTCGGGTCGAGGAGACGATCGGCAAACGGATCGACATTGGCGGCGCGGATGTTTTGACCTACGCGGAGCTGATGCGGGTGATGGCTCGCAAAATGGGCCTGATGCGTCGATGGGTGATTCCCGTGCCGGTGTTGACGCCGCGGCTCAGTTCGCTCTGGATCGGGCTCGTCACACCGGTGACGAGCAAGATCGCGCGGCCGCTTGCCGAGGGACTCAAAAACCGAACCGTTTGTCGTGACGACGCGGCCCGGCGTCTGATGCCTGGACCGATCCTGAGTGTCGAGGAGGCGATCGATGCGGCGCTGGGAAAGTCGGCCGATGGCGAGGTTGAGACGCGCTGGTCAACGGCGGGACGGATGCCCGGTGATCCGTCCTGGTCCGGCGGCACAACGCTCGAGGACAGACGCGAGAAGGTTGTGAGCGCTGCTGCGAGGGATGTCTTTCGCGTCGTTTGTCGGATTGGCGGGACCCACGGCTACTGGGGATCCGACTACCTCTGGCACATCCGCGGATGGCTGGACAAATTGCTGGGCGGACCTGGTCTGCGCCGCGGACGACGCCACCCGGAACAACTGAGCTTTGGTGAAGCCGTCGACTTTTGGCGGGTCACGGCCTACGTCCCCGATCGATCGATCAGTCTGCGAGCCGAGATGAGGTTGCCCGGGCAAGCGGAACTTCGCTTTGACGTCGAGCCGATCGATCCCACGCACACGAGAATCCGGCAGACGGCCCGCTTCCGACCTCGCGGACTGCTGGGGATCGCTTACTGGTACGCGGTGTTGCCGTTGCACTGCCTGGTATTCCCCGGAATGATTTCCGGAATAGCCAAGGAGGCGGAAGGGGTCTCCGCATCAGAGTAGTCCAAGCCGCTGGTCGAGTCCGAACATGACGTTGAGATTTTGCACAGCCGCGCCGCTGGCGCCTTTGATCAGATTGTCGATCGCACAAATCAGAACCAGTCGGTCACCCGCTTTGCGAACCGTCATCTGCACCTGATTGGTTTGCGCGACGAACTTGGTGGCGGGTAAGTGTTCGACGGGGCGAACGAACGGCGTAGCGGCATAGTGGTCCTTC
>JBGTCJ010000244.1:0-10706 GCA_041748895.1 Pirellulaceae bacterium | reverse complement strand
AGGACGGTTGGTATCGTGACGGTTCCGTCGGCGTTTTGATGGTTCTCGAGGATCGCGATCATCGCGCGCCCCGTGGCAATCGCGGTCCCGTTGAGCGTGTGAAGCAGATGAGTCCCTTTCTGTCCCGTCTGCTTGCCGCGGACATTCAACCGTCTCGCCTGATAGTCGGTGCAGTTGCTTGTGCTGGTCACCTCACCCCACTGACCGTCGTCGCCACGACCGGGCATCCAGGCTTCCAAATCGAATTTGCGATACGCCGGTCCGCCCAGGTCACCGCTGGCCGTGTCAATCACGCGGTAGGGAATCTCAAGATTGTCAAAAAGTTCGCACTCGAGCGCCAGCATCTCCTGGTGCATCGCGTCGCTCTGATCGGGCTCGGTGAACGCGAACATTTCAACTTTTGTGAATTGATGAACGCGGTAAAGCCCCTTGGAGGCTCGTCCGGCCGCGCCGGCCTCGGTTCGAAAGCAGTGGCTCAACCCACAGAGCCGCAGCGGCAGTCTTTCGCACTCGAGCGTCTGGCCAGCCATCATTCCGCCTAGCGTGATCTCGGCGGTGGCGACAAGGTTGAGCGATGTGTTTTCGATGCTGTAGATCTGGGTCTCGGGTCCCCGCGGGGTGAAGCCGGTCCCATGAAGGATCTCCGTCAGCGCCAGGTCGGGGGTGGTCACGGGCGTGAAGCCGTGGGCCGTGAGGAATCGGACGGCATAGTGCTGCAGGGCGAGATCGAGCAGCACGGCGGAATTCTTGAGGAAATAGAATCCCGCGCCAGCGACGCGGGAGCCGGCCTCGAAATCGAACAGGTCATGGAGCTGCCCCAATTCGAGGTGGTCCTTCGGTTGGAAATCGAATGTTCGGATCGGCGTCTTTCCACGAGCCAACTCGACCGCATCGTCCTCTCCGCCCACCGGGGCGTCGGGATGAGTCAGATTGGGAAGCGTCCGCAGCAGTTCGAGAACCTGGCTTTCCAGTTCGTCGTGCGCGGATTGGGCCGCGTCCTTTTGTTCACGAAGCTGGCGACCGCGCGTGACCAGCTCCTCGCGATCGGCGGCGTCCCGCGCCTTCCCGATCGACTGGCTGACCTGATTGGCCTGTCGATTGAGCTCCTGGGCCTCGACGAGCTTTTCGGCCCTCATGCGTTCGAGGTCGATCAAGCGATCGGCATCGCAGCTCACTCCGCGACGGGCGCAGTTCTCTTTCACGGCGTCGGGGTTGGCAAGAATGAATTTTCGATCGAGCATCGTGCAAATTGTCGGAGAAGGGGGATGACCAAGACGCGGCGGCGATCCTGTCGCGATCGCTGCGGGTGATCAGGGTGTACCGATTGAGGCAAGATGATGCCACAAACGCGCGCTCGCTTCGATCCCGCGATGATAGTCGGCGATTCGAAACTTTTCGTTGGGACTGTGGGCGCCATCGTCATCCAATCCCCAGCCCAACAGGAGGCAATCGGCCCCCAACTCGCTCTGGAACTTGGCGACGATCGGGATCGATCCGCCCTCGCGAATCATCACCGGAGCGATGCCGAAAGATTCAGCGATCGCGCGCTTGGCGGCGAAGATGAACGGGCTGTCGACGGCCGTGACCATTGCCGGAGCGCCGTGGCCCCGAACGATCGTCAGCCGCACACCGGGTGGCAACGCGGCGTGGAGGTGCCGCTCGATCGCCTCGAAAACCATTTCCGGATCTTGATCCGGGACCAAACGACACGTGAACTTCGCCGATGCCGTGGCCGGGATGATGGTCTTTCCGCCCTCGCCCTGGTGTCCCGAGGTGAGTCCGTTGATGTCGAAGGTCGGGCGGGCCCAGCGGCGGACCACGTTGGTGTAACCGGCTTCACCGAAGAGGCAATCGGTTCCGATCGCGGCGGCCATCGCCTCATCGTCGACCGGGAGGTTCCCGAGCGTCTCGCGTTCACGCTCGTCCAAACTCGCGACGTCATCGTAAAAGCCTTCGACCGTGATGCGGCCCGAGCGATCGACCATCGACGAGAGCAGGTGGCACAGTGCGATTGCGGGATTCATCACCGCACCACCGAACGATCCGCTGTGAAGGTCGTGCCTCGGCCCATCGACACGAATCTCCATCGCCACGATACCGCGAAGCCCGTACGTGATGGCCGGTTGACCGTCGCCGTATTGGCTGTTGTCGCTGATCACCACGCAATCGCAGCGCAGTTTTTCGTGCAGACTGGGCAGGATCCCTTCGAGGCCTTCGCTACCCACTTCCTCCTCGCCCTCGATCAGAAACTTGATCTGAAGCGGCAAAGGCATTCCCGTGCTGACCCACTGCAGGACGCTTTGGATATGCGTCAGCACTTGCCCTTTGTCATCGGTCGCCCCACGGGCGTAGACGTTGCCGTCGCGGAGCGTCGGCTCAAACGGACCGCTGATCCATTGCTCGAGCGGTTCGGCCGGCTGCACGTCGTAGTGACCATAAACCAATACGACCGGTGCGCCGGCGACGGGAGGTGTCTCGGCGTACACCAAATCGTTCCCGGTGGTCGTGATCCGTTCGGCGCGCAAACCGGCGGATGCCAGCTTCCGGTAGACCCACTGCGCCGCCCGATCCACTTCGCCGCGGCGACCCGAGTCGCTGCTGACGCTAGCGATCCGCAGCCAGTCGCAGAGATCGTTGAGCATCGCGTCGCTCTGCGAGTGCAGCCTGTCTAGTACCTGAGTTGGAAACTCGGGTCCCTCAACCGATGCCGAATCTCCCAAGGTCGTCGGGTGGCCGCCGCGGGCTGCGTTGGTGCTGTTCATCGAGTCAAATATTTCGGTGGAGAAGGCTCGGCAACTCGGTGCCGCGGGTATCGCTCGCCGGTGGCCGACGGTATCGGCGGAATAATGGTCAAGGCTTCACAAATGGGCCGTGGGGATGAACTTAAAAACGTTCAATTCCCACTCAAAAGAACTTTTGCGATAACCGCACCGCCTTACAATATATCTATCCCTCACGATCCCGATACGCGGCGTGCGTGGTAACGGCTGCGACGCGAGAACGGTTCGCGCGAGCAGGGGCAACGACGACAGGAGAGCTCAATAAAATGGCAGATCGGGAAGGTTGGGAAGAGGCGCTGGTAGCGGTGGCGACCCCAGAGCCGGAAACGCGGGGGAAGCTCGGTCGAGAGCAAAAGCGGAAGCTACAACCGCGGTACAACGTGATCCTTTGGGATGACCCGGACCATAGTTACGAGTACGTGATCGTGATGGTCAAGGAACTGTTCCGGATGCCGATCGAGAAGGGTTTCCAGGTGGCAAAAGAAGTCGACACGTCGGGCCGTGCGATCCTGTTGACGACCACCCTGGAGCATGCCGAATTGAAGCGTGACCAGATCCACGCGTTCGGTCGTGATGACTACATCGAGCGCTGCAAAGGAAGCATGTCCGCGACGATTGAGCCCATCGGTTAGGTCAGAGGATGCTCCGCAGTTCAGCGGATAAGCTCATTCGCCGTTCCGATTGGACATTCGATTCGCACCGGACCGGTTCAGAATCACTGGGATCCCCGAGCCCATCAGCCGATAACCTCAAGGTAGCGACGGAACGATCCGCGTTTGCTCCGTCGCGACAAACGATGGCATGCAGGGATGAAGTGGAAGCGAAAAGGGGCAGGCGAGCGACGATGAACGACGGACTTGCGTTGGCTCGCCGGCCCGACCACGCGGATTTGGGGCACCGCAAATGGCGATGGGCGGGGATGATCCTTTGTCTCCTGTTGGGCGGTGGGTGTCAGAGCCGGCCAGAGATCCTTCGCATCCATGCCGATGCGTCGCACGCCCCGAGCTCGCGATGGGCCGCCGCCGTCACGGATGACTCGTTGTTTTCGTCGCAGACTCCCCTGGCGGATTCGCCACGCGTTGGGGTTTCGCCCACCCTACCACCGTCGCTGCAACGAGAGTTTGAGCCCGATGGAAGTTTGACGCACCGCCAGGCCGGATGGTTCGACGACGCTTCATCGGCGGATCCGCGGTGAGCGTGCTACGCGGATCGGCAGCGTCATGAAGCGATTCAAAACATCGGGTTCGACGCTTGTTCGGGATTGAAACCACCACGCGTTCTGCTAGGCTACGCGACCCCTTACCCGAAGCTGGGCGGCGTGTGTCGCCAGCCCGCCGACCGAAATTGTCGGAACCGCTGGGAGAGGTAGGCTCCCGCGCCGCGGGAGCGACGCCATTTCACAAGCCGCGTTCCCTACGAACGCCACGGACCGACGGGTCCGGTTAAGTCATCGGAGAAATACTTAGGTGGGTACGAAGAAGACTGGAAAAGGGCGGCGTAAAGTGGGCCGCAAGAAACGACGGATGCGAGCGCGGATTCGCCACCGCAAGAAATAATCCTTGCGCCTTATCTTGTGCATTATTCTGCCAGGCCTAACTTGGCCAACCACCTTCGGGGTTGGCCCGGTCCCGCCACGGCCTCTTGTCGCAGTTCATGCTTGAGATGCGCGAGTTGCTCTTCGAGTTCAGCGTTTTGCCGTTCGAGCTGTTGTCGTTGACGGGCCAGATTCGCCCGTTCGATCGAAGAGGCGATCTCGATTTCGCGGAACTTTCCTTCCCACTCCGATTGCAGCGCCTGCAATCGCTCGCGTTCTTCGACGACCAATTCATCGTTGTCGATCAATCCAGCGATGGCCATCGCGCCAACCGTCGTTTGGTCGGCGTTTGGCTCGCCCCGCTGCTAGAGGAAGTGCCGAAGTTCGGCGACTTCGTCGTCTCTCTGACGGAGGTCCTCCGCCAAACGCTCGACCATTTGCTCGAGCCTTTGCATCTCTTCAGGCGGGAATTCCGACCGCTCGCCTGATGCCTCGTGCCCCTCCTCGTCTTGGCGCATCAACAGTGCCTTGCGTTCCTCCCAGGATAGGGTGGCATTGGCGTCGCTGGAGTTCTCGACCGATCGCCTGACAGCGGCTTGGGCCAACTGACCGGCCAGCTGCTCGTTCTGCAGCCTTAGCTCTTCCAATTCATCGGTGAGATCGCTGATTTGCTCATCTCGAGCCGCGATCCGCTCATTCAACTCGGCATACTGGCCGGTGCGATCGGCGGTCAATTCCATGAGATCCGCCACTTGCCTATGCAGACCTGCCGATTGCTCATCGTGTTTGGCAATCTTTTCCTGCAGCGACGCGACCCGTGCCGATTGCTCGCGGACCTGTTCGTCACGTTCGGACAACAGCTGCTCTTGCTCGGCGATCTGGCCGTCGCGCTCAATGATTTCGTCCATCAGACGAGCGACCTGTCCACCCAGCTCCGCCGCTTGCTCGTCGCGAGTGGCCATTTGTCGCTGGAGATCGCTGACATGGTCATTCAAGGACTCGGTCTGCTCCTCCCGCTGGGCAAGCTCCTGATGGAGATCGGAAAGCTGGTCTTGTAGCGACGTCACCAATTCATCGCGACCCGCGATTTGCCGGTTGAGCTCGGTCGTCTGGTCGCGGAGCTCGGATGCCTGTTGCTCGTGCCCGGCAATCTCGTCTTGCAGCGTCGTGATCTGATCCTGTTGACCGCGAACCTGCGCTTCGAGCCCGGCAATCTGCTCATTGAGGTCCGCCCCTTGCTGTTCGTAATTGGCGATCGAATCGTTCAGGTCGAGCATTTGTCGATCACGGTCAGCGATCTGATCATGCAACGAAGTGATGTCGTGATCACGCTCGGCAATCTGTTCGTTCAGAGCGGCCGCTTCTCGATCCCGTTGGTCGATCTGCTCGTGCAACAACGTGGTTTGCCGCTGGAGATTTGCAATTTCCTCCTGGAGCGTCGCAATCTGCTCGGTGAGATCCGCTAGCGGGCCATCGCCATCGGCGATCTGACGGGTCAGATTCGCGATCTGCTGAGTCCGCTCATCGATCTGCGTCCGTTGCTCGCGGACCTGTTCGTCGAGGTCGGCGGTTTGGCTAGTTAGCTGGACGACTTGTTCATGGAGCTGGGTGATTTCCTCGTTGAGTGACGCCGCCTGATGATCCCGCTGCTCGATCTGTTCTTGAAGCGATGCGGCTTGCTGTTCACGCTCATGGATCAACTCTTGCAGCGCTGCGGTTTGTTGCTCGCGCTGGGCAATTTGCTCTTGCAGCGCTACGGTTTGCTGCTCCCGCTGAACGATCTGCTCTTGAAGCGCTGCGGTTTGCTGGTCTCGTTCCTTGATCTGCTCTTGAAGCGATTCGGTTTGCAGCTGCCGTTCTCTGATCTGCTCCTGCAAAGCGTTCGCGTGGGCCTCGTGGTCGGCGAGCTGCTGCTCGAAGGCGGCGGTCTGCTCATCTTGGCTGGCGAGCTGGTCCTTCAGCGCGACCGTCAAATCGTTGTGATCGGCAATCTGCTGCTCGAGCGCTGCAATCTGCTCCTGGTGGTCGGCAATTTGCGTAGCCTGCTCGAGCACTAGTTCGTTGGTTTGCAAAGAGGCCTCATCACCACCTTCGGACGAAGCGGAAGATTGTGAATCAGTCTCGAGGAACGTTGGTGTGTCCTCAGGTGCAGCGATCGGCTCGGCCGTGTCCACCGGCTCCGAGGCATCGAGCTCACTCGAAACGGACGGCCCAACCGATGACGCCTCGAGAGGATGGTCCACGGGCGGAGCGACACCCTGTGGACCCCGGAATTGGGCCAGCACGCCGACCAAGTCCCCGAGGATTGCCTCAATCGTTGTCAGTCGATCCCCGAAATGACCGCTGGGCACCGCGCAGGGTTGATCGGTGCCCTCGGCGGCGGCAATTTCGTCGCGATAGGCATCGGTCAATTGTCCCGCCTGGGTTACCATCAAAGCCGCGGCATCTCGTAAACCGTTCTGGTCAATGGCTGGACGATCCATCTGTTCAACAACGCTTTGAAGGTTGGGTAGAAAACAAGTATGGGAGAAGACTCGCGGCGCCGGAGAGCAGAAACGGTGAGTCGATCCTCGCCCCCTAGAACATCCGGCACTATGGTTTAAGTAGGTCACGACTCCACCGGAGTCAAAAAAAATTGCCCCGAACATCCGTTCCATCTCCGAACGGGTCGGTCGGTTCCAAGGGATCCACCGCCGGGGTGATGGGGAGAAGGCACACCACCAGGAAGGACTGCTGAATGCCGCGTCAAAGATCGAGTGAATCCAAATCAGGCGAAAAGGTGGGCCCATCGCGAACCTTTGAGGAGGCGTTGGCCGATGTGGAACAAACGGTCGCCAAATTGGAAGGGGGGCGTTTGGGGCTTGAGGAGTCGCTTGACGAGTACGAACGCGGCGTGAGCACGCTCAAGGAATGCCACCGGTTGCTGGGGTCCGCTGAACGCCGGATTACGCTACTTTCCGGGTTCGATGCCGATGGAAACCCTGTGGTCGAGGACTTTGACGTGGCTGAGACGACGCTCCCATCGGGGGGAGAGTCCGACACGGGCCGCAAGAAGGGAGGTAACTTGAACCGCACTGGCGATGATCAGCTTGAAGACGACACGAATCCTGGCCTTTTCTAATCTCTCGACAGCACGATAAACTCTGGCCGCGGCGTCCTTTCCCCCTTCGACGAGCTTCTGGCCCCCTTCGACGAGCTTCTGGATTGTCCAGCCACCGTTTTTCTCAGCCTGATCGGGTTCGATTGAAATCTTTCGGTTGCTCGGAAGTGTCTCCCACCGCTGGTCACGTATCTCCCACCGCCCCGCTCGACGAGCTACTGCCCGAAATCGATGCTGGGCTCATTGCGGCGTGCAAGTTCACCTCGGATTGCCCGGACCGTTTGGCCGAGGCGATCCGCTATTCCTTGCTCGCCCCCGGAAAACGCCTGCGACCGGCATTGGTGCTGATGGCGTGTGAAGCCGTGGGGGGCAGCCGAGCTCAGGCGCTACCAGCGGCCGTTGCCGTGGAAATGATCCATGCCTACTCGCTCGTGCACGACGATCTTCCCGCGATGGACGACGACGATTTAAGGCGAGGGCGACCGACGACTCATATCGCATTTGACGAAGCGACCGCCATACTCGCTGGCGATGCCTTGCAGGCGCTCGCTTTCTCGCACCTTTGCCGCAGCGTGGATGACCCAGTTCTTGCGTATCGATGCGTGGCGGTGCTCTCACAAGCCGCCGGTCCCGAGGCGCTCGTAGGCGGCCAAGCCGATGACTTGGCGGCTGAAGCCGGCGGCGAGCGAACGCTGGCTCAGCTCGAAGGGATCCACCGTCGAAAAACGGGCGCCCTCTTCGAGGCATCGGTTCGATTGGGCGGATTGCTCGGCGGGGCAGACGATGCCTCGCTCGACGCGCTGGACCGCTACGCCAAGCCGCTGGGATTGGCATTTCAGGTGGTGGACGACTGCCTCGACCACACGTCGACACAGCAAGCGATGGGCAAGCGGATCGGGAAAGACCAGCGGCGTGGCAAGCTGACTTACCCGTCTGTGCTCGGGCTAGAGGAGTCGCAGCAGTTGGCCGAGCGGCTTGTCACCCAAGCGGTCGAGTCGATCGACGTTTTTGGAATCGCCGCGTGGCGGTTAAAGTGGTTGGCACAGTTTGTACTCCGGCGGACGCATTGAAGCTCGCTGGCCGAACGATAGCAATGTAGTGCTCGCATCATGCAACCTGAGACCGCACCGATGAAATTGGGATCCCATCCGCTTCTCTCAAAGATCGAGGACGCTGAAACGCTCAAGTCGTTTTCAGCAGAGGAGCTCGCGCAGACGGCAAGCGAGATTCGTGACGTCCTTTGCAACCTGCTTGCGACGCGAACAGCGCATTTTGCCAGTAACCTCGGGGTGGTGGAGCTCTGTCTGGCACTTCACGTCGAGTTCGATTTTCGCCATGACCGATTGATTTGGGATACCGGCCACCAGATTTACCCGCACAAATTGGTCACCGGCCGCTATCGATCGTTCGATACGATCAGGACACAAGGCGGTCTGATGGGGTACCCCAATCCGGTCGAAAGTCCCTACGACCTTTTCATGACCGGGCACGCGGGTTGCAGTGTCAGCACGGCGATGGGGTTGGCCAGTGGCGACGTCCTTGGCGGCGACACCTCGCGTCGTAGTGTCGCGGTCATCGGTGACGGAGCGCTGCCCAGTGGGATCGTTTTCGAGGCGCTCAACAATGCGGGGGCCAGCGGAGAACGGCTCACGATCATCCTCAACGACAACAAGATGTCGATCTGTCCACGCGTCGGATCGCTGGCGACCTGTCTCGACAAACTCCGCAGCAACCCTTTCTACACAGGGCTGAAGCACGAGGTGGTCAAGGTATTGGGCAATATCCCGATGTTCGGCGACCCCGCGGAACGGCTTTTGGCCCAGATGAAGGAAGGGGTCAAAGCCGGATTTCTCGGCGGAATGTTGTTCGAGGAGCTCGGCATTCGTTACATCGGGCCGATCGACGGCCACGACATCCCGCTGTTGCGGAAGTATCTGGCGATGGTCCGAGATCTCGATGGCCCCGCGTTACTGCACGTCGTGACCGAGAAAGGACATGGCTACAAGCCGGCCGAGCAGAATCCGGTTTATTATCACACGCCACCAGCGTTCCAAGAGAACGGTGGTCAGCTGGTGACGTTGCGGAGCGAAGGCGGACCTCCCTACACCAATTTTGCTCGCGACGCGATCGCCAATAGTCTCCAGCGCGATCCTCGGGTCACCGTGTTGACGGCCGCCATGTGCCAGGGCAACAAATTGGAGCCGGTCCGCGAACGCTTTCCCAACCAGTTCTTTGATGTCGGCATTTGCGAATCTCACGCGGTCGCCTTCGCGGCGGGCCAGTGCAAGGCGGGGCTTCGGCCGATCGTTGACATCTACAGCACGTTCCTCCAGCGGAGCTACGACCAAATTTTCCAGGAGGTTTCGCTGCAGCGTTTGCCGGTTACGTTCATGATGGACCGCGCCGGGTTGGCCGGCGCCGATGGCCCGACGCATCATGGCGTGTTTGATATCGCCTACCTGCGATCATTCCCCAACCTCATCCTGATGGCTCCCGGTTACGCCTCCGAGGTCGGACCGATGCTCGATTTTGCGCTCACGCAGGACGTTTCGGTCGCGATCCGTTATCCCAAAGCTTCGGTACTGCATCTGGATCGTGTTAGTGAACCGATGCAGTTGGGACGAAGTGAGGTGATCCGCGAGGGGACCGATGTGATCGTGCTGGCCTATGGCGCGATGCTCGATCAGGCCTTGGCGGCGGCAGAACTCCTTGATGGCGAACTGAGCGTGGGTGTGGTCAATGCTCGTTTCGCTAAGCCGATTGACGAGGAAATGGTTGCCCGCGCGGTTCAGAGCGGTGCGCTGGTGCTGACGATCGAAGAGGCTCAAAGGGTGGGCGGATTCGGGACGGCGGTGATCGAATCGGCGACGGATCAGGGGCTCGACACCCGGCGGATTCGGCGTCTCGGTCTACCTGATGAGTACATCGAGCATGGCTCACGCGACGCCCTCCTGGCCCAGTGCGGGCTCGGGCCGCTGCAGATCGCCGACGCCTGCCGCGACGGGGTCGCCACGCTCGGACTTTCGATCCGATGAGCACCCACGCTGGCGAGGGTGTCGAACCGATTTGGATTGTCCAACGACGCCTACCTCGCGTGGCGATCCTGGGAGCCCCCGATCGCCCTCGCGTCATCTCCGCGCTGACGAAGCTTCGGCCGTCGATTGCTAGCCATGCCGAGATTGTGGTCGAAGACCTTCGGTTCGAGCACGATTTTGCGAATTCCAACGTCGATTTGGTGATCGTGCTCGGTGGTGATGGTTCCATCCTTCAATCGGCGCGGCAACTCGGAGGT
>JBGTCJ010000243.1:0-7227 GCA_041748895.1 Pirellulaceae bacterium | reverse complement strand
ACCCTCCCGCAAGCGGGAGGGTGAGGTGATGGGGAGCGTCCGACCCTCGCGCAAGCGGGCGGGTTAGGTGATGGGGAGCTCAAAACTCATAACCCTCCCCGGCCGCTTCGCGACCGACCCTCCCGCAAGCGGGAGGGTGAGGTGATGGGAAGCGTCCGACCCTCCCGCAAGCGGGAGGGTTAATTGATGGGGAGGGTTAAGTGATGGGGCGATTGGGCGAACGGTCGCCGGACGCGGCTCGTACCAGCCGCTTACCGACCTCCCAAAATTGGTGGACGACTCGTGTGGCGTGTCGCTGGGAGAGCTCTCGGTGCAACGTTCTCAGCAGGGATGCGGAACGCGCCTCGCCCAGAAGTGGCATCATCGCGGGGACGAGAAATTCCTCGACTCCAAAAACTCGCTCGCGCTGAACATCGGTGCAAACCGGAACGACACCGGCGACGCGATTGCCTAGCAGCTGACGATGGTATTCGACGGCCTCGCGAATGCTCCGTTCTTTGGGACGCGATCCGAGTTGCCAATCGTAGGGCGGCTCCCACTCACGCGTTGGGCGCAGCAGGTCGACGTGAGTCACCACACCCACGATCGGCACCGGCTTCAAGTCGCGTCGCTGCTGAAACCAAGCGGTCAATTCGGTGAGCCATCGGATGTCGGATTCACGGGCGGGGTTGGTAACATTCATCACCAACAGCACGAGATCGGATTCTCGCAGCGCGTGGTGGAGATCCACCTTTTGCGAATCACTAAATCCGTGGGCTTCGAAACCGACGGTATCGAGCAGAACCAGGGAATCTCGCGTCTGGTGCCTCGTGGTGGTGTGGCGACGGATGGTGTCGGTTTGGGGAATCACGTCGACGGCCGCTTGTTGTTCACCAAGCAGTGCATTGATTAGGCTCGACTTGCCGGCTTTGGATTGTCCGATCAGGCAGATCACAATTTCGGTCGCGGCAGGGGGAACTTCAATCGGAGCCGTGAGGGGGTCGGTCGTGGGAGCGGAGGGATCGCCCGATGGGATGGTCTCCGCGGCGGGGGCGACCGAGGATTTCGCCGGGCCGGCGCCAGCGCCTCGGGTAGGCATTCCCATCTCGTCGAACCCTTCGTTCAACTGATCCATCAGTGTTCGAAACCGATCAGCGCCACCGGCCAAGCGTCCGCTGTTGAGTTCGATCAGGTAGTATCCCAAACGGTGAACGAAGCAGGCGTAGAACCAGGAAAGCACGTTGTCCTGCAGCAGCTGAGTCACGGGAGAGATGATCATCTTGGATGTCGCGTAGCGAGCGATCACCGTGGCGGGGGCGAAGACGGCGGTCAGAGGCCAATAGATCGTCGCGAAGCGTTGATACCAGCCGGGAAACGCAGCGATCCGCCGCCAATGCTTGATCGTCAGCAGGTGTCCCGCGGGGAGGTAACGATGCGTGATTTCGGCGAGGTCCTCCGAGGCTAACTCGATCGCGGCAAGAATCTCAGGGAGTGTGAGGTTAGCGACGGGGTCGTCGGCTTTGGGGTGGTAGACGCGGGCGACCTGCTTGGCCAGTTCCATCGCTGTGTCGAAGTAAAATTGGGGCCGGAGCAATTGATTCGGGTCGACTTGATCGACAGCCGTGGCTCGCGCATCGACTAAGCTCCAGGCCTCCGAATCGCGGGGCGACCAGCGTGGCAGCGTGTCGAACTGCGGCCTTCCGAATAACCGCAGGCGAGTTCGTCCGCTGCGGAGCAACAACAACGCTGTACCCCAACAGACAGCGATGGGAAGCCAAATCCACATGGCCCAACCTCGCAGCCAGACCGCGTAGAGGGCCACCGCCAAGATGACCACCCACGGCAGGGTCAAGAGCGTCCAGATGAGGATCAATCGCCAGCGGCTCATGGCTCATCGACTCGCGGGTGTGGTGGGTCAGCGGACCCAAGCGGGTTGCTGCGTTCGTCCGTTTCGTCGCTCACGGTATGGTTTGACCCGGATGATGTTGGGCTCGTGTGGTGTTTAGCCCACAGGTTCTCGGCGCCGGAGAGCCGTTCGTTGAGCACGGCACGCAGTTCGGCATGGGTCGGCGAATGCCCTGCGAGTTTTTGCCCGTAGTACCAGCAGCAGGCTTCACCCAAAGCGTAGGTGGAGGCAAAAGCCAAAGCCGAGTTCGCCGCCTGTCCGACGAAGGGGATCAGTTTGAGGAGGCCGCGAAAGGCTTGCCGGATCACGAGTCGACTGCTCACAGCGCCCGCCATTTGCAGGAATTGGTCACGATCGAGCGGTTGGCCGTAGAGGATCGCCAATCGTCGAATCAGATCGGATTGCAGGCCCGCGACTGCGGGGATGTCGATCCAAGGAATGGGAACCGCCGCTGCGGTAGCCGCCATTGTGGCAGCGGCCAGCACGTACGGCTTGGCTTGACGTTCATTCAAAGCTTTGAGCGAGCTCATCACGTCGGTCATCGTCAGGAACGTTTGTCGATACGCTTCGGGCAGCGAATCGAGTAACGCCCGCTTCAACCGTTGCGAACCGAATTCCGGGTCATGGAACCCGTCATCGGGCAAGGTCAAATCGAGCGGCACGACGCTGTCGACAAGTCCCTCAAATCGTCGTCTCTGTTCGTCGAGGCTTCGAGCCAAGTCGGCGGGTAGGCGGTCCCGCTGCCATGGATCGCCGGGTGATTTGCCGAAGGGATCGGGATCCGGGTGGTCGTCCCCGGGGTAAAGGTCATGCAGCGCCGTGAGCGCGAGCAGAACGGGACGATCCGGCTTGGCTTGCCGGATGGCTCGCAAGGGTTTGATGATGGACTGCTGAGCATGATCCGCGGCACGTACGGTGACGATCATCAGGTGCGCGGCGGAATCGAAGGCCGCGATGTCTTCGGTCGGGTCGTAACCGGCTTCTCCGAGCCCGCGGGTGTCGAGAAAGGTCAGCAGGGGATGGTCGACCGAGGGGAAGTCGTAGCGGCGAGATTGCCTCGTCTCCGGTCGAAACCCGGTGCCGATCGTCGCTTCATCGGCTCGAGTCAAATGCTTGATGAGCGATGTCTTTCCGCTGCCGGTCTTGCCGAACATCCAGAACACCGGCACCGTGGGCTCGGTGAGCAACCGCGCGCGAGCGGCATCGAACTCGTCACGCGAGAGCGGTGCGAGGCCTTTGGACTGCCACCAATCCTGGAGTCGACTGCGCATGGTTGCGAATTCCAAGGTACCGACGCGATTGGCTTGCGAACGAGGAACAGATTTTCGCGACCGCACGATCACGGAGCGCGAGCCGCGGTGCGAGCCACCGGGGGCAACAGAATTTAACATCAAATGCTGCGGCATAGCTTTTGCGGCTTTCGTGATTAAGAGGGCAAGCCCGCGGGCTGAACCCTACAATGAATGCTTGCTCGGGTTGGCCGTCGTGCCTCGACGGGGTCGATGGAGATGCGGATCGCGGCTGTTCGAGTGGGACGTTGCCCCCCCTTTGAGCTCGTCAAAAACCTGTTGATGGCGAGTCTTGTCTTAACTTTCTAGCGAATCGGAGTGATCATGACGACGAGCAAACCTAACGGCGCGATGAAGACAGCCGGTGACGTGATGGGGAAGCGTTTGATCACCGTTTCGCCGGAGACCGACGCCGCAACGGCGATCGCGATGTTGGTCAAACACAACGTATCGGGGATGCCGGTTCTTGATGATCAAAGCCGGTACCTCGGCGTTTTCTCGGAGAAGTCTTGCCTGAGAGCTCTGACTCAAACGGCCGAGGCCTTGCAGCAAAACGGCGACTCCGTTGCTACGGCTGGTGATTTCATGGTCAGGCGGCTGTTCCGCCTCACACCTCACGAGAATGTCTTCGATGCGATCGGACAGCTTTTGAAGCATCGTGTTTCGGGTGCGCCGGTCGTCGATGAGCGTGGCGCGTTGCTCGGCGTCTTTTCGGAGAAGGACAGCATGAGCGTGCTGATCAAGGGTGCCTACGAACAATGGCCAGGGGCCGACGTGAGCGCCTTCATGAACCCCGACCGCGGCCGCATCATCACCGAGGACACGGACCTGTTAACGATCGCCAAGATGTTCGTTGACACGTCCTACCGGCGACTTCCGGTGATTCGCGATGGCGTCTTGCAGGGTCAAATCAGTCGCCGCGACGTGCTTCGCAACGCCCGTCTGTTGGCATCGATTTTGAAGAACATCGGTGAAATGAGCCAGGGCGAACATCCGCTGGTTGAGTCGTCGGTTACGCAGCGTTCGGAGGCCGCGCAGCAGCACCTTTCGGCGACCAGTGTGGCGCGTCTGATGGATACCCGCGCCCGAACGATCCCCGAGGACCTGGACCTGCTCGGGATTTCGCAGATTTTCCTTTCGACACCTTATCGTCGTCTGCCCGTGATTGCGGACGGGAAACTATTGGGACAGGTGAGTCGGCGCGACGTCTTGGCAGCCGTTTACAGCCTGATCGAGCCCGTGGCCAAAGATCGCCAGCAGTCCTTTCTGTACCTTAGCGCGGTGCTGCGAGACGGCGACGCGATGCCCAACGTCCAGTAGCGTCCCAAAGTCTAGCAGCGGCGCAGTAGCGGCCAGGGGAGTGGTCGTTGCTCAAACGGTCGCCGCTCGACCACAATGGCTGAGCCCAGGATCGCAGGTTGGCGGGTCAGCCGATCGCGCGAGGATCCTGATTTCCTCTCCCGCTCGGTGATCGCGCATGTCCACGGCCAGTCCGATCGATCTCGTCGACCCACTTCGGATCAAGGTGGTTCATGCGGCCTCGGCATTGGTGGTGAAGGTGGGAACCCGCGTGTTGACGGGCGCCGACGGCAGGCTTGATCGGCGGCGGATCGAAGTGATCAGCGAGCAGCTCTGTCGCGCGGCCGACTCGGGGCGTCAGGTGATCATGGTCAGTAGTGGTGCCGTCGGTGCGGGAGTCGGCAAACTCGGACTGCCCGCTCGTCCCGCGGGGTTGGCGCAATTGCAAGCGGTGGCCGCGATCGGACAGACCGACCTGATCCAAGCTTACGAGTCGTCGTTGTCGAAGCGAGGGCGGCACGCCGCGCAGGTTTTACTAACCGCTTCGGACCTGCGTCGCCGCAGCGGTTACTTGCACGTCCGAAATGCCTTGACGCAGATTCATGCCTTTGGGGCGATCGCGGTGGTCAACGAGAACGACTCGGTCGCGGTCGGCGAGTTAATGACCACATTCGGAGACAACGATAGCCTCGCGGCCAACGTGTCGGGCTTGTTGAGCGACGCGTTGCTGGTGATCCTCTCGGACGTCGATGGGCTGCATGACGCGCCGCCGACACGGCCGGGCAGCAAGCGAATCGATTTGGTTCGCGAAATCGATGCGACTATCTTGGGTTGTGCCCAGGACACGCTATCTCAAACGAGCAAGGGCGGGATGGCGAGCAAGTTACGGGCGGCAGAGACGGCGACTTCGTACGGACATCCGACGATTATCGGACCGGGCCGCGATGACTCGGTGCTGGATCGGATTCTTGCGGGACACGTTGTCGGCACCTTGTTTTTGCCACCGGCCAAACCGATTCGGGGACGGCGGCGATGGATCGGTTCGGCGGCTCACGTTGAGGGGTCGCTCGCGTTGGACGACGGGGCCGTGCGGGCGGTACTGCAGAAGGCGAGCAGTTTGTTGGCGATCGGAATCAGGCAGGTTGAGGGCGAATTTCGGCAGGGAGCGGTGGTTTCGCTGAAGGATCCTGCCGGACGTGAGATCGCTCGCGGTTTGACGAACTACGCGGCGGAGCCACTTCGCCAGATTCAAGGATTATCGAACGACCGGATTGCCGAGGTCCTTGGTCGCCGTCCGTACGAAGTCGTGGTCCATCGTGACAACTTAGTCATCACTTCACCCTAACTGTTTCACGCTCACATGAATCTTCACCCGTTACGACCGAACGTCCATTGCCTGTTGTTGACGATTCCGCTCGCCTGGATTTTATCGCCGCCGTCGGACGGTCCGGTCCGTGCGGCAGATCCCTCGCAGGGACAGGTCAGTGGTGCCGTGGCCCATTGGCCGCGGTTTCGCGGCCCGACGGGGCAGGGGACGGCCGAAGTGGATCATCCACCCATCGAGTTTGATCTGACCCGTGGTCTGGTTTGGCGAACGCCGATTGCGGGAAAAGGGTGGTCATCGCCTGTAATCAGCGGACGCCAGATTTGGCTGACCACCGCGGTTACGCATGACGCCACGGAGGAAGAGCGAGAAAAACGACTTGCCGACGTCAAGAACGCCAAGCAACTCGCGCTTGCCGGGTCACTCGAGCTGCGGGCCGTTTGCATCGACGCCGATTCCGGCGAGGTGATCCATGATGTCCTGTTAGCCAGTCACGCGGACCCCGATCCGATCCATTCGCTGAACTCGTACGCCTCGCCAACTCCGGTAATTGATGCGGGGCGAATTTATTGCCACTTCGGAACGTTCGGCACGTGGTGTTTAGCGACCGAGACGGGCGAAACGATATGGATGCGTCAATACGTGATCAACCACGGCGTGGGACCCGGTAGTTCGCCGGCCCTTCACAACGACCAACTGATTCTCGTCTTTGATGGCATGGATCAACAATTCATTGTTTCGCTCGACAAGGCGTCGGGGGAGGAAAATTGGAAGACTTATCGCCCGCCATTTCGAGTCGACGATCCCGATCGCCAAAAGTCTTACAGCACTCCGATGTTGATCAACGTTGAGGGTGTGGACCAGGCGGTGATCGCGGGGGCGCAGTGGATTGTGGCCTACGCTCCCGAGAGCGGAGAAGAGATTTGGCGAGTTGATCACGGGAGCGGCTTTTCGCTCGGAGTGACTCCGATCTACACCGACGGCCAAGTCATCTTTTCGACCGGATTCAGCAAGCCCACACTGGTCTCGATTTCCCCGACGGGCCGCGGCGATGTAACCGAGTCGCATGTCCGCTGGAGGATCGACAAGAGCGTTCCGACCAAGCCGTCTCCGGTCGTCGTCGGGCAGTGGGTTTGGATGATCGATGATCTTGGCATCTTGAGTTGCATCCGTCCGAGCGACGGTGAGGTATTGTGGCGAAAGCGGGTCGCCGGGAACTACTCCGCATCGCCGCTGTTGGTCGGCGATTACCTCTACGTGTGCAATCAGGACGGGGTCGTCACGGTATTGAGAGCGGACTCGGACGCCGAGGAGATAGCCCGTAATACACTGGACACGAGAATCATGGCGAGTCCGGCGGTGATCGATGAAGATCTGATCATTCGCAGCGAGGAATCGCTGATGCGATTCACTCGCGCCAAAGAACCGGG
>JBGTCJ010000242.1:0-3463 GCA_041748895.1 Pirellulaceae bacterium | reverse complement strand
CATTCTGTCTGATCCGGAATTCATTCGCCCCTCGCTGGACCCCCAAGAAGCTGACTTTGGCTTAGGTCCCGAAAGTGTGGCGAGACTCAGCGGCATACGGAACGGGATCACTCCCCTCGTCGACGCACTTGGAAGGCCTCGCTTGTCGGGAGCCGTTGTCACCCGTGGTGCATTGCAAAATTAGTCGCATGGCTCATTCCTTTTTGCTCTCCAAAAATGCTGGAATCCTATCGATGCAGCTGCGATGGCTTCGAACCTTGGCGCTGGCGTGGATCGCCCTCCATGTGGCGATGACTTCCGAAGTGTTCGCGCAGCAGAAACGCATCTATATCGCTAACGACGATCACACGGACTTCATGTGGACCGCGGACGCGGACACGTACGCGCGGACGTTCGTCGAAATGCTGGACTTTCACATTCGACTGGCCGAAGACACCGACAAAAACCCACCTCCCTACCAAAGTCGATTCAATGCCGATGGCAGCTACTGGTTGTGGTGTTACGAACGACTCAAGAGCCCCGCTGAGTTTGAGCGACTAATCGATCATGTCAAAAAAGGCAGTATCAGTGTTCCGCTAAACACCGTCGTCTCGTGTTACGGGGGCCAGCCAACCGAAGCAGTGCTGCGCGGGTTGTACTATGCCGGCCGTCTTGAGCGCAAGTACGGCATGCGCATCGAAATGGCTACGGCGATGGAGAACCAAACGCTGCCCCTGGGATTGGCGTCGTTGTTCGCGGGTTCAGGCGCCAAGTACAGCTGGCGAGGCGTCTGCGGATGCGCCAGCAAGATTCCCAATTCGGTCCTGGGAGAACGGCCTCGCGAGATCTATTGGTACACGGGCCACGACGGTCAACGTCTGCTGATGAAATGGTATTCGTTGAAAAACAGCATTGGCGGATATTGGGAAGCCGGGTTTCCTGAAGCGGCCATCAAGTGGGTTGACACGGACCCAGGGTTCAGGGCCCGGTATGCGGATCCAAGAACCGGCAAGCCGTACGACATCATTGGCATTTTCGGTTTTGGTGGGGACGACCTTGCACGCAAAACAGGAATGGCACCTCCCCCTCTGGTGCCCGGTGTTCCAGGACTGCAGAAGATCGTGTCCACGGCGTATTGCGACCATTTTCATGTGATTGCGGAGAAGGAAAGTAATGCCAATCGCCAAGTAATTGTCTCCAATGAGATTGATTTCTTTCGCGACTTTGAAAAGCAGTACGGCAGCACGCTCGATGCACAAACCGTCACTTATGGAAATGAGTGGGATCTCTATTCCGCATCGCTATCAGAAACTTCGGCTCGCGCTCGAAGGGCCGTTGAGAGCCTGCGGTCCGCAGAGCTTCTTGCAACGCTGGTCAGTCTGAAGTACCCCGACTTCATGAAGCGCTTCGAAACGGCGAGAGATCGTGCTTTCGCAGACATTGGACTTTTCTGGGAACACAATTGGACAGCCGACGGCCCAATTTCGAGGCAGCAACGCGCCGCGTGGCAAGAACAAGTCGTGACAAACATCGAATACTACGTTCGATCCGTTCAGGGCGAGGCGATCGTCCGGCTGGGTGGAATGATCGAGCGACCCGCGGATTCCAATCGATTCTTTGTGCTGAATCCGTTAGGCCACCCTCGCACGGAATTCGCCGACTACGCCTACAGTGGACCGGACAACGTGCACGTGATCGATTTGACCAGCGGTGAAGAAGTGGCGTTTCAGTTAATCAGGTTGAAGGGCGTGTCAACGCTTCGAATTCTTGCGACTGACGTTCCCAGCGTGGGTTTCAAGGTTTTCGAAATTGTTGCGGGGCCGGGTAAAGGAACGTCGCCAAAGGATTTAGCGGCAACGGTCAGCGGTAGTGGCGATCAAGTGATTGAGAACGATCACGTGCGATTGGAAATCCAACCCGATGGTGCGATCTCAAGCCTTCTCGACAAGAAACACGGATTCGAGTACGCCGCGAAGGTGGGTGGACTTTACCTCAACGACTTTGCTCCCAATTCAGACGATGGTGAACCATTAAAGATTGAGAACGCGGGGCCCGTCTCCGTGACTATACGGGCGCGAAGCGATAGAGAACTTTCGCACACCACAGCCATCACACTTTACCGTGATTCGGCACGGGTCGATATTCAGAACGAGTTGACTGAAAACTTTTCCAACGTACGGCACTGGGCATTCAGCTTCAATATCGATGATCCACAGGTCCACAGCGAAGAAGTTGGCGCGATCAATCTGAACAAACTGAAGTCCGACGGTGGCGACTATGCGAATACGCACGCCCGATACGACCACATCACTCTGAACCACTTCGCCGATATCTCCAACGCAGCGGGCGGTGTGACACTTTCAAACGCCGATCTTGCATTTGCGAGACTTGGCAACAGCTCGCTGACGCACCTGGACACTCAAACACCACAAATCAGTGTACTCGCAGGTGGGCAGGTGGATGGCTCGTGGCTCGGCATCCGTGGTCAGAATGGGCAGTCTTACTTCTTGCAGCGTTTTTCGCTTCAGCCGCATGTTGGATACGATGCGACCAGTTCCATGCGATTCGCTCTTGAGCACCAAAACCCTTTGCTGACGGGCACAATCATCAGTAAGGAAAGCACGCAGTTCCCTGGCGATCATTTCTCATTGTTATCTTTATCAAATCGTGACGTGGTACTTTGGGCGATGAAGCCACATGAAGATGGCATTGACAAAGGAATCGTCGTGCGCGTCTGGAATCAATCGGCCGAATCGAGCGAATGCGGTATTTCAACGCCACTGACGATTGATTGTGTGAACCGCGTTACACATATCGAAACTCCGCTGGAACCCGTCGAAGCCAGCGAGCGATACTTTCAACCGACGATCGCTCCTCATCGAATGGAGAGCTTCCTGATAAAGGTCAATGCAACGAAATGATTTCCAAGGTCATTCAAGGCGCCTACTTCCATGACATCATGGCACAGGCCAAGGCGCTCGACGCGCTGAATGTCAGTCTTTCGAACCAAAAAGTTCCCTCGGCGCTACGAGAACAAATCGCGGGCCGTGGCTATTGCCAGGTCGTCCTGACCGGGATGGGTAGTTCGCTTCACGCACTCTATCCACTGTATCGGCAATTCGGTGAAATGGGCCTCCATTGCCACTGGTTGGAAACGTCCGAACTGTTGCTCGGTTTTGAGCCCTGGTACTCCCGGGACACTCTGTTAGTCGCGGTATCGCAATCGGGCGAAAGTGCCGAAATCGTGCAGTTGATGAGTCGAGCCAATGATTTTGGCCACGTGATCGGCATCACCAATGGCGAACATTCAACGCTGGCAAGGTCGGCGGGCACCACCATCCGCTTGCACGCGGGCTCCGAATCAACGGTGTCGTGCAAAACCTATCTTTGTACGCTTGCGGCACTGAATTGGCTTGCCGCTCAGTTCACTACCATCGAGGAGTGCGAGTTCCACAACGATTTGACGGCGGCCTCACAGGCGGTG
>JBGTCJ010000241.1:0-2073 GCA_041748895.1 Pirellulaceae bacterium | reverse complement strand
CGACCGCGCTGCGGGCCGCCGGGTCGACCGTGACCGTCGCGCAGTTCTCGGATCTGATCGCCGCTACCGAGGAATTTCGACAGCGGTCACCCGATAGCGATGGGAAAGAACAAACGATTCGCGAAGCGCTCCAGTTCGCGTGCGTGCGACTGCCGCGGGATCAAGCGGCCGATGCGATCGGCGTCGTGATGGAGAAAGCGGACTCGACCCAGCGATCCGAGATGATGGACCTTCTCGCTTTTCTTGGAGGGCCCCGCGCGCTGTCCCTCGTTTCATCGGCCGCTCGCAGTGGCGATGACCTGAGTGTTGATACGGCGACACGCGTCCTCGGCGAATGGTTGTCGATCGACGCAGCCGACGAGCTGCAAAAATTGGCTTCCGAGATCTCCGAGCCGAAGTATCGCTTGCGGGCGATTCGAGGGCTCCTTCGATTGGGCCGGCAATTTGACATGCCCGATCGGCAGCGAATTGACTTGATTCGTCGTGGGCACGAGTTGGCGTTTCGGAGTGAGGAGCGACAACTTGCGATCGAAATCGCGGCACGCTACCCGTCGCGGGAGGGTCTGCAGTGGTTGATCCGTCTTCAGAATTCTGACGTTGACGTCGACGCTGAGAACTCCCGGGTCCTATTGCAAACGATTGCGTCGGTGGCCCAGCGGGTCGCCAAAGATTCGCCCCGCGAGGTCGATTCGCTATTGAATCCGATTCGATAGCGGCGACGGTTCGTGGAGTTATTTCGGCCGCATCGCGTCGGCGATGATCGCGGCGTCGAAATAGTTGATCGACATCGCCGCATCGACCACGATCGATTGGGCGGCGATCCCAGACGATCGAGGGCTGAGCAAAAAAGCCGCGGTCGCAGCCACTTCGTCGGTGTCGACCGCTCGACCGCGAGGGATGACGCGTTCTGCATACAAGTACGAGTCGACGTATCCGGGGATGCCCGCGGAGGCGCTGGTTTTTAGCAACCCTGCCGACACGGCGTTGAATCTCACCTCACTGAAGCGGCTGAACGATTTGGTCAGAAACGCCAACGACGACTCGAGCGCCGCCTTGATCGGTGCCATGTATCCGTAACTTTCGCTAGCCATCCGCGTGGTGCTGATCCCGATCGTCACGACACTTGCTTGGGGAAGAAAGCAATCCTTCAGCGCCCCGCAGACAGCCGTCAAGGAGAACGCCGATATGTTGATGGCTTGGAGGAACGCTTCTCTTGAGGTCTCGTGAAACGGTCGAATCCCATCGCGATAGTCGGCAAACGCGATCGAATGAACCAGTCCATCCAAGCGGATGCCATCCTGGGTGAGCGTCGCGGCTAGACGGTCGATGTCGCCTTGCTGTTCGACGTCACAGACGAGCACTTGCTTGCCATCGAGCAACTTCGCGACGCTTTCTCGTCTGGCTTGGCTACGGACCGCATAGATAACCGTTGCCCCGGCCTGTTCGATCATCGCGGCGATCCGGTAGGCAACGCTTTTTTTGTTCGCGACGCCCATCACGAGAATGGTGCGGCCGCTGAGCCCCAAGAAATCGAAAGGCTGTGATGTCACGTCGACTCACTCTCACGCGGGTTAGCCACGGCGCACGCGAAATCGAGGCGTGCGGCGACTTTGCCATCGAGCAACACCTTGCCGGTCAGAAAGAAGGCGGTCCCCACGCGTTCGTTGAGTGTGACGTCGACCAACACGCTGTCGCCCGGGCGAATCATCCGTTTGAACTTCACGTTGTCCATTCGCGTCGCGACGGGAACCACACCGTTACCCGTGGGGGTATGTCGACTCAGCAAAATGGCACCGGCCTGCAAGCAACATTCGCACTGGATGACGCCTGGGACAATGGGGTAATCGGGGAAATGGCCTTGAACGAAAAAATCGTCCTCCGAAAAGGTCTTGCGGCACACGATGCGGCCATCGTCCTGCGTGACGATCTCATCGAGAAGTCGCATCGGGGCACGGTGCGGAATGGCCGATTCAATTTGCTGGAGGGTCATGATGGCACCAGAAGAGTAAAAATGGGTTCACGTGGCGAGGGGACGTACTTCGGCGCACCGATGATTTTGCTTGAAACGGCAGA
>JBGTCJ010000240.1:0-14920 GCA_041748895.1 Pirellulaceae bacterium | reverse complement strand
CCCGAGTCACGCAGTTGATGAATCACCCCCTGGATCGACTGGACCGTCACCGGGTCGATCCCCGCGAACGGTTCATCGAGCATCACGATTCGCGGGTTGCTGACCAGGCAGCGGGCGATTTCGAGCCTTCGTCGCTCGCCACCGGACAGTCCTGACGCACGGCTCTTGCGAATGTGGGTGATGTTGAATTCGGCTAACAATTCATCGGTCCGTCGACGTCGGGTTCGACGGTCGACGCCGAGCAGTTCGAGCAGGGCCGAGATATTCTGCTCGACCGTCAACTTTTTGAAGACGCTCGGTTCTTGTGGTAGGTAGCCCATGTGCCCGTCTCGAGCCCGACGAAACATCGGCCAATCGGTGACGTCCTGTCCGCCCAAAAAGACTCGCCCACGATCGGGCAGGACCAACCCACAAATCATTCGGAAACTGGTCGATTTACCGGCCCCGTTGGGACCGAGCAAGCCGACGATTTCCGCGGTCCCCACATGAAGGTTGACCCCGTCAACGACGTGCCTTCGGCCGTAGGTTTTGTGAAGGTCGACAGCGCGAAGTATGAAGTCGTCGGGGGTCGATCCGTCGGCGTTTTGGGCGTCCATGCGACGTGTTTTCCGTGTCAGCGTTTTGAGGATCGGCTAACGAATCAGCGCGATGCGGCGTAGGTTGGGCGTAATCGGGAACGGTTGATTCCAGGGGTGAGGCCAAAAGACCATCAGCGCCTTGCCGACCAGCAGGTCACGGGGCACGTAGTTGTTGCTGGCCCAGTGAAACGCGTAGGGGTCGGGGCTACGCGGCATTCCGAAGCGTCCCCGCGCGTCAACCCAGCAGCGAGCATCTTGGCTTTCCGGACTGTTGTCGCCCATCGGAAAGAATTGGTCGGGGCCAAGCTCGAAGGCGACGGTGCGGCGAGCTTGCCACCCGGCGAAGTCGTCCCATTGGTCTCGATCACCGAGCGCCTGCTGAATTTGAGCGGGACTGCTTCTTGCGCCGCTGATTCGGGCAAACTCCCCCAGGTCGTAGTCGTTGAGACCGTCGAAGGATTGTTTGGTCGCGATGTAGTACTTGTCCCGCTGAACCCCCAATCTCTGAATGGTTGCCGGGCCGCCACGAACCGAGATGGCCAGGGGAGCCGCGTCGAGGGGATGCCGCTCGGGATCGAACCGGGGACGGTTGTCAGCCTCCGATCGAAAATCGCGGTGATCGAAAGTTGTTGGCCCATCGAATGAGACGAGTTTGTCGTTGACCCACAACAGAAGCTCATCGTCGGCGTTGGAGAACCGCAACGACGCTCTCCTGCCTGCGCGAAGCGCTGTCGAACCGCTTACCGTCTGCGATTTCGCCACGCCGGCGGCGGCGAAGTACCTCGGCTCGGTGTCGACCATCTCCAACGTGGCTAGTCCCGTCTTGAGGTCGATCGTACAAACGTACCGAACCCCTGCTTCAACAATCTCTAGCCGTAGATCCGTCGCGTCAGCCCCCGTCTCGAGTTCGGCTTCGAGGATCAAATCCCCGACCCAGTGCAAGCCGTCTTCGGCGGTGCCGTAATTTCCGAATCGCAATTCATTGTCGAACTGTCCCAGATCCGCGTTCTTGAAGGATGGCGAGAAACGGCCTGGTGGCGGCCAAATGCCCGCGATCAATCGGCCAAGGCCGCTCGCCCTGGCCTTCGCCTCGGCGGGCGTCACGTCGTACACCATGCCACCGGGTACATACAGATAAGTGTTGTAGGAATAGAAATCAGTGATCGGATGACTGCCGTAGGGATCGACGTCGGCGAGTGACAGCCCGCGTCGGGCCCGATCCCACTGCGCGCTCGTCGGGACGCGATGAAAGTATCGAAGCGTGTGCCAATCATCGCCCGAAGGTGCGAGCGTTGCTGTCCACACGCCCGCCTCGTCCACGCTAACCTGCCATGAATCGGTTGGCGGAGCGGTCAGCCCTTCGGCCCAGGGCTGCCATGACGATGGGAAGTTCGCCTTGACGAGCGTATCCGATTGGTACCGCGTGTCATGCACATGATGGGCCATCGCAAGGAGTTTATCCGGCGGCTTGCGAAGGATTTCAAACTCGCGGTTGGCGACGTCCCAGTCGGTCCGCTTGAGCGAATCGCCACTCGAGGGCCGCCCATAGACGTCACCGTGATGAATCATGAGGGTTTCGTTCGGCAGCCCGACCAATCGCTTGATGTAATTCTGCTTGGGGTTGCCGGGAAACTTGAACACGGAAACGTCCCACCGCGCCGGGTTCGACAACGCATAGGCAAACTTGCTGACCAGGATTCGATCGCCGGTAAACGTCGTGTCCGTGTCGTTCGCGACAAGGTCGAGAGCATTCACGTAACGACAGTTGGAACAGATCGTTCCGACGACGACCGCACCGAGTTTGTCTTCAACGCTCGCTCCGACGGGATAACGAATTCCACATTCCGGGCAGAACTGATCCTTGTGAGCGCCCATCAATGACGGAGCCATTGAGCCCGTCGGAATCACGAAGGCTTCGGCGACGAACGCACGAAACAGGAGAGCCAAGATGATTGCGACCGCGATCGATTCGATCGTTTCTCGATACGCGGCCGAACGGATGTCCAGACTTCGGCGTGCGGCACGTGACAGAGAATCGTCCGGCTCTTCCGCCGTAACGACCGCACGAAGCGTGGAATCCGCAGGAATGCTCGCCGCCGCGTGCGGGGGCTGATGGGGCCCGGAGGCACGTGAGTGGGTCGAGCGTTTTCGGGACATAAATTCGTCTGCCCGAGTCGGGCGGGATGGTCGGTCGAAATTGGCCGGTCAGGGAGATCGAGCAGGGCACGGCGTCTGAGGCAGATTCTACCTGCGTGCCGATTCTAGCAATTCGGCTCCGCGGTCGAAACTTCGATTCGATTTACGCACCGAATTCACTCACGGTTTTCGCTCCGGTGGACGGGCGAGTACGATCTGCTATCACCGCGAGGTTTTTGAACCGAGATTTCTCGACCGACTTGGGGGGAGAGCCATGATCTGGCCAGCAATGAGGCTGCGTGAACGGAGAGTCCACGGCGGGGCGAAATGGCGAGGGCTAGCGGGAGCGGTTTGGATTTCGATCGCTTTGGTGACCGCTACTACCGCGGCCCAATCGATTCCTGAAGTGGCTCCTCCCGATGCCCTTTCGGCGACACCGAGTGAGCTACCAAGCGGCTCGGCGATGACCGATCGCGGTGACCTCGCGGCGACGGACGCGAATCAGCTGCAGCGAGACACGGCGACCACTGAGCCAAATTGGACCAGCCGCGTGGACGGCTGGTTTGGCGTCTTGGTCGGGTGGCTCGCTGCGGTCATCTTCTTTGATTTCTGGACACCGAGGTGGGCCGGTGTCTCGATTCCGTTCGTCGTGGTTTGGTTGTTCGGCGGCGCGGCGTACCTCACGCTGAGAATGGGTTTCATCAACATCCGCGGTTTTTGGCACGCGATCCAATTGACCCGCGGCAATTACGACTCCGCCGACGAACCGGGCGAAGTCTCGCATTTCCAGGCGCTTTCGGCGGCACTCTCGGCGACCGTGGGATTGGGAAACATCGCGGGGGTAGCGATAGCCATCGGGACCGGCGGACCGGGGGCGGCTTTCTGGATTTTGGTGGTCGGACTGCTTGGGATGACCTCCAAGTTCACCGAGTGCACGCTCGGGCAGCTCTACCGAGTCAACGATTCTTCGGGACATGTGCTTGGTGGACCCATGCGGTACCTCAAGCACGGGTTGGCAGACATTCGCTTGCCGCGACTGGGCAAGGGACTGGCGGTCGCTTTTTCCCTGCTATGCATCGGCGCGAGCTTTGGCGGTGGTAACGCGTTTCAGGTTGGCCAATCGCTCGATGCGATCCGCGGAGACATCGAGCTGCTGCAGGATTACCCGTGGGTCTACGGCTTGACGATGTCGATCGCGGTCGGACTGGTGATCGTCGGGGGGATTAGGAGTATCGGGGCGGTGGCCTCACGCGTCGTTCCGTTCATGTGTGCCGGCTACCTGCTCGCGGCGATCTACATTTTGGCATGGCACGCTTCGGAATTGCCGGCGGCGATCGTGACCATCGTGACCAGCGCCTTCTCCCCGACGGCCGTTCAGGGCGGCTTCTTGGGGGTCCTGGTGATCGGCATCAAGCGAGCGGTGTTCAGCAACGAAGCCGGGATCGGTTCCGCGGCGATCGCCCACTCAGCCGCCAGAACCGACGAACCGGTCAGCGAGGGCTTTGTCGCTCTACTCGAACCGTTCATCGATACAGTCGTTGTCTGTAGCGTCACGTCGCTGTTGGTCGTGGTCACCGGGGCATATGCTGCCCCAGAAGTTGCCGATGCGGTCGCCGCAAACGAAGGGACCCGTGTCACTTTGCACGCCTTCATCACCGGGGGCCACGATTGGTTCCGCTACATCCTCTATGTCGCCGTGGTCTTGTTCGCGTATTCGACATGCATCAGTTGGTCGTACTACGGTGAACGCTGTTGGGCGGAGCTGTTCGGCACCCGCACCTCGCTGATTTACAAGGCAATGTTTTTGGCGTTCACGTTCCTCGGATCGGTTGTGACCCGCGGCAATGTACTCGACTTCAGCGACCTGATGCTGCTCGGGATGAGCCTTCCGAACTTGTTGGGCGTGTTCTTGCTGAGCGGGATTGTCAAGCGGCAACTCGATGGGTACTGGCGACGGTATCGCGCGGGCGAACTGGAACCCGCATGACCAAGCTCTGCATTGTCAACGTCGTGGGCCTCACGCCGTCGCTGGTCCGTCACGCACCGACGATCGCATCACTTGGTGAGGTTTCTCCGCTTCGCAGTCCCTTACCAGCGGTAACCTGCACCTCGCAGGCGACACTTCTCACGGGACTACCACCCAATCGCCATGGGATCGTTGGCAACGGTTGGTATTTTCGGGACACCCAGGAGATCCGGTTTTGGCAGCAGGCCAATTCGCTAATCGAGGGGACAAAATGGTACGAGCCGTACGAGACGGCGAAGCTCTTTTGGTGGTTCAATCAATCGGCGCCCGTTCGCTGGAGCGCAACGCCCAAGCCACATTACGGCAGCGACGGATCGAAGGTCTTCGACATCCTCGACCAAACCGGTCTCGAGTTGACGAGCCGACTCGGTCCGTTTCCGTTCTTTTCGTTTTGGGGACCTGCGGCGGGGCTCCCCAGCAGTCGATGGATTGCCGACGCCGCCGCGCTCGTGCTCCGCGAGAATCAACCCCAACTGACACTCGTCTACTTGCCGCACCTGGATTACGACTTCCAAAGATTTTCCGATCATGATCCCGCGAGGGTCGCCGAAGTCGATGCGCTCGTCGCGAAGATTGCCACCTCGGCCGAGGCGATCGGCGCCCGCACGATCGTCGTCTCGGAATACGGGCTGGTGCCCGTTTCTCGCGCCGTGGCCATCAATCGCGTGCTTCGCGACGCGGGGTGGTTGGCCGTTCGCGACGGCCCTTTCGGCGAAATGCTGATGCCCGCGGCGTCGCGAGCCTTCGCCGTGGCCGACCACCAATTGGCGCACGTTTACGTCAACGATCGATCCTTGATGGCATCCGTGCGGCAACGATTGCTCTCCACGCCGGGGGTCGCATCCGTCGTTGAACCGGCCGAATTGCAACTGGATCATCCACGCAGTGGTGAGTGGATCGCGCTGGCGGAGCCCGACGCGTGGTTCAGCTATTACTACTGGATTGACGATGCACGTGCCCCCGACTTCGCCCGCAGCGTCGACATCCATCGCAAGCCGGGATACGACCCCTGCGAGCTATTCATGACGAGCAGGCTTCGCGCGATGCTGCGGCTGTCCCAGAAAAAACTCGGATTCCGCTACCGCATGGACGTGATTCCACTCGACACGAGCCTGGTGCGAGGCAGCCATGGCCTGCGGCCATCGCCTGAACACGGCCCGGTGATCGTCGGTCCCGACCCCCCTGACGACATGATCGACTTTCGGGGGTACGCCGAACGCTTGCTTGGAAATCCGGGCGACGCTGAAGTATAACGGGGGAGGCGAAACTCTTTCACGGCGTCCCATTTTTAGGTGCTGGCCATGCATCGGATCGATCGGATCAGGCGAATCGCGTGGCAAGGTCTTTCGGCCACAATCGCCCTTTGCGTCTTCGGCTTCAGTGGGAGCAATTCATCGGTGTTCTCTCACCGGCTCAGCGCTCAAACGCTTGGATCGAGCGTCCCATTTGACACCGTGATCCATCTCAAAGGGACGCTCAAAGGCGTTCGAGGCAATCTGCTCACGATCACCAAGGCCGACGGTAGCGAGGTTGCGGTGAAGCTAAACGAGGATCCGACCAAGTTGGTGTTTTCGGCCGAAGCGCTGAGAACGTGGGTCCGTCCGGGGATTTTCGCCCGGGTCAATGTCGCGATCGGTCCCAACGGAAAGCCGTCCGCACCAATCGAACAAGTCGAACTCTTCCGCGCGTTCGCAGCGACCAAGCTGTCCGGACAACAGAAGCAACGGTACTCGCCCGGCATCCACGCAAGTGACCGCTCCGCTCCAAAGCCGAACCCCAACGCCGCCAATACCTACCCACCGGGCAAGTACACGATCGTCGGACAGGTAGTGGGCGTCGATGGCAGTGGGGTGATGCTCAACACCGGCAAAGCACGAATTCCCCTGCCAACGACTCCCGATGCCAAGTTTCTAATCCGTTATCACGATCTGACGTTGGCTCAACCGGGTGATCCCGTCAGCCTCGATGGTTTCCACCAACCGCCGGACGAATCCAAGGTGATCGCGAGTGTCGTTCGCGTGACGACCGATCGCATCTATGGTCAAGCGGTCGAAAATGACACGCGGCGTGGCCGAACATCGACGCGCCGAAACGCCGATCCCGAGCCTGAAGCTCCCCAGTCAGAAGATCCCGCTTCGTGAGTCGTGCGCGATCCATGGATGCCGCAGGCGGCGCGGCTGCCCCGCAGCGCCTCGATGCGAACTCTTTGGTACGAGCGGTCCAAACACTCGCGAGGCGGGATCCCGCACTGCGTCGAATTTACCGGACACTCGGTCCGCCACCCCTGTGGCAGCGGGCACCGACGTTCGCGACGCTCGTCCGGATCGTGATCGAGCAACAGGTTTCCCTTGCGGCTGCCGCGTCGATTTTCGGGCGGCTTGAGCTCCGCTGTGGCGGCCGGGTCACGGCCATGGCAATTTCGCGGATTGACGAACTGACGTTGAAAAGTCTTGGGATGAGTCGAAACAAGGCGAGGTACGTTCGTCAACTGGCCGATGAGGTCATCTCTCGTCGATTCAGCGTCGCCAAATTGGGCCGCCTGAGCGACGACTTGGCGCGACAAGCGATCTTGTCACAGTTGGGATTCGGGCCGTGGTCAGCGGACGTCTATTTGATGATGGCTCTGCTTCGCCCCGATATCCTTCCACTGGGCGATTTGGGGCTGGTCAAAGGGATTGCGGAAGCGCTGCAAGAAACCTTTGAATCGCCGGAGGCGATTGCCTCGCGCGCCGAGGCTTGGCGCCCTTGGAGAAGTGTCGCCACGCGAATGATTTGGCAGCTCTACCTCAGCAACCGCGGGAAGGACATCGCATCGATTGCCTCCGCCGAAACGAATCGACCCCGGCGGTAGGCTATCATACGGCTAGCGAGACCGCCTTTTTCCCAACGATTCGTCGACCCGTCCATCCGCACGATCGTTCCTCATCCCTTTCCAACTTCGCCAATGCCGCGTTCACGTCTCGGTCCCCTCGCGTTGGAAACCAAACTCGGTGACTACCCGTCCCAAAGCTTGGTTTGGCGAGCGATCCATATCGAGCTTCATCGTGCCATCGCCGTCAAGGTTTTCTCGGTCCCGTTTGGCGGGACTCCCGAGGGACGCCAACGATTCGCTGAAGAATGGGAAACGCTGAAGCGACTTCAGCATCCCGCCATCGCGCGATGCTACGGTGGAGGATTCGAAGAAAGTGACGCCTACCTTGCCTACGAATTGATTGAGGGTGAGAGTGTCGCGCACCAGCTCGAAAGGCGGACGCGATTGCAATGGGATAGCGTGCTCGAAATCGGGATCACACTCACCGACGCCCTGATTTTCGCCCATCGGCTTGGTGTGTGTCATGGTGCGATCGGACCCGACAAAGTCATCATCTCAGGCCTGTCAGCCGTGCTCGTCGATTTTCGGGTCGATCGTGCGGAATCGATCTATCGAAGCATGAGACCGCCGACACCCGCGGAACTGGCACTGCAGGCGCCTGAGGTGATTGTGGACCCGAAGTCGGTTTCGCCTCGGAGTGACATCTACTCTCTCGGCGCGCTAATGTTCCTGGCGTTGACCGGACGTCCGCCGATCAGCGGAAACTCGGTCCAGGAAGTTCGCGCAGGCGCGCCGGTCGAGCAGCCTCCAAAACCCGCGTCGTTCGTGTTGGACGGTCCGGTCTGGGGCAGCACGATCATTCAACAGATGCTGGCCAAGCGACCGGATGACCGGCCTCGCGATGCCACCGCGCTGTCGCTCGCCCTGGCTGAGGCACAGCGCCGCTCGGCCGGGCGCGCCGGGGTTGCCGAGCATGTCTCGAGCGGATTCAGCCCCTTGCAGATGACTCCACAAAAGGACAAGGACGAAGCGAGGCTGCTGCTAGGACGTGAACTCCTCGAGGAATCTCAGAAGTCGTTGGAGCCCACCCCGCTCTTCGAACGGGTCTGGTTCCTGGTCTCGTTGTTGGTTGCGATCGTGATCTTCGTGGCTTGGCTCGTTTGGCCCTTGGGCGAACTCGAAATGCGGGCACGTGCCGAGAATCTGATCGCACAGCAGACGCGATCGTCGCTCGAACAAGCCAAAAAGTCGTATCTCATCCCGATGCTCAAACGCTTTCCCGAGGGTTCCCAAGCGCAGTGGGCCAGTGATCAGCTCGACCAAATCCGAATGATCGAAGCCGAACACGCGCTGTCGGTCAAACTCAAGCGGAACCTTCCTCTGCGCGATGAGGGCGAAAGACTGTATGCCGAGGCTCAGCGGTTCGAGCAATTTGGTGACCGAGCCACGGCGCTCGACAAATACAAAAGCATGGAAACACTCCTCGCCGGCGATCCGCAGTACAAGCCGTTCGTGGACCTCGCCAGGCGACAAATATCCGAGATCCGAAGCAGCCATCGAGACGTCGGCGAAGCCGCTCGGATGGTGCAAACCAAATTGGCCGAAGCCGACGCGTTGTTCGACGCGGGTCAAGTCGTCGCCGCTCGTGATATCTGGTACAGCGTGGTCGAACTCTATCGAGACAACGCGGACCTCGCCCCGCTCGTCCAGACCGCTCAGCAACGACTCGGAACACCGACATCGACCGGCATAGGTCAAGCATCGCCTCAGCCATGAGCAGTCAACTGCTTCGCGGGAACTAGAGCCCAACGCTCGCCGAAAACCTCTTCGCTAGCGGATGCGGATGGTCGGTACGTAAACCTTCGAATCCATTTCTTCGTCGGGTCGTTCCGGCCCGACGTCGTACTGATTGCTCAAATCGTAACTCCAAAGGTAGAAGACGTCGTCTTCTATCTCCCAGCCCAGCGGGCCCCGTGAGACGGTGTGCCACTGCGTCTCGCTGAACCCGACCTGAGCAAGTTCGGACAAAGGACGCGGCCACCGGCCATATTCCAATTGGAATCGTTTGACCGCCAAGGCGGTGCGGGTCATCCGCCTCGAATCCTCATTGCTTTCGATCGCCCGCGCGAAGCCTGAGAAGGCCGGAAGCAAGAAAAGCTGTGTGGTTTTCCCAAGCGACAGACGGTTTTGTCCATTGCGCAACGTGGTTTCAAGTTTCTGACTTCGGACCCTTAAATGATTTGGATCGTCGACAAGCCGTTCGACTTGCCGATAGCCGTCCAGGAGTGGTGCTTGCACCGATGGCAGACGCAGCAGTGGGCCAATGCCTCCGATCTGGTCCAACCCGCCCACGTTCGCTAGGTCCGTCCCGGACAGAGCCATTGCGCGTTCGCCCGCAATGGCGGACAACCAACGTGATCGCAGGTCTCTCGGCTCCAGAAGGTCGTCCAGACGCACGAGCTCTTCTGCGCTCCAAAGCTCACCCTCAAGAGACCGGCCGATCTCGCCGTGCAGGACGCCATGAAGGGCGATCGTCATGAGCTCGCCGACCATGAACAGGTTCATGGCGAATGCGTCGGCCGTCGCGCGCATGCAGACCAACGCCCGCAGTGCCCGATCGGAATCCTGGTGATAAAGTGCGTGGGTCAATTCCAGGTTCAGTAATCGCAGGATACTTCTCGAACTTTGCACCTCTGGCAACAACGTCGCAACCCCTTCGAACTCGATCGGCATCCAGACGGGCGTGGGGAGCGACCGAGCCGCATCGATGCGCTGGATGACGGGGCGCATCGTCCCCAAAAACTCGGCGACAAATGGCTCGTCGGGCCAACTGGAACCCGGAAGCAGTGGCGTGGGCAATTCGCCAACGCTCACGATTGGCAATCGATCGAAATCGCTGATCATGAATGTCGGCGATTCGACCAATCGAAGGATTTCGCTCCAAGCTGCCGTACCTTCGCGATGGGTGTTGTCCGCATACCAGCGTGCCATCGATTCGTCGTCATACGGGAGACCCGCCGAGCGAACTCGAGTCAGCTCTCCTTCAATGAATCGCGACGCCTGTCGTTCTTGCCACAAGCCTGCGATCAACAATACGACCATGGCCACCAGTGGCACAGCGATCCACCAAAGCCAACGGCGTCGATGGCGCCGTGTTGGCGAGATCATTGTCGGTTTCGTTGTCATCGGTACGATCAGGTCGAAAGGAAGGGAGATCGAAGAGACATCATTTCAGATCGGCGGCGTGACGTTCCCAGCCGGCGCGCCATTGATTGGCGGTGCTCAGGCGAAAACGTTGGTTGCTGGGGTAGGGATAAGTCGACGGATCGTCGGCTCGAGGATTGGCAGCCGATCGTTTCGACCCGTTCCGCCCGGTAGCGTTGCCCCACTGCGATGCAATGAGTGTCAACGTGGTGTTGTCCGGCGGTTGCGGTCCGCCGCTGACGAAAGTCCAGAGCTGAGCAACGGCTAGCCCGATTCGATGGTGCGTCAGCCACCGATCCCGCAGGTAGCCACGTCCATGGACATGGCCTGGGAAGTCGTAGCCACCGAAGGTTCGCATCCCACCATCACGTTCGTTTTGAAAACGACTCCAGGAATGCGCGATCGCTTGTTTTCTTGCCTCGGTTCGCGCCGCGGTATCGGCCAGTTGATCGACGACTTGCCGATACAAGGATTCGCCGAGCGTATCTTGAACCGTGTCGTGGGACAGCTCTTGCAGCAGCCAGATTTCGACCATGTCAGCCGCGTCTTGCTCGATTATCCGGGGACTTTGCCGCATCCGCTGGGCTACCCTGAGGACTATCTCAAGCGCCTGGCGATATCGCTCGCTGGTGACCTCTGGATCCGGAACCACGATGCCAAGTGAATCGGGCGGTGGGTCTTGGTCCGCATCGATCGATTCGGTTGGCTGCTTCAATGACAATCGAAGCAGCGTCGCAGTTCCTTGCAGCGGCAACACCAGGTGCTGCATGCTGCTGGCGCTGACCGGCCCCGGACTTTCCTCGAGCTGCGTCTGAATCGACCGCAATCGTTGATCCAGTGTCGTGGAACTCTCACCGGCCGTTAGCTCAATCAATGGAGACTCATTTGGCAAACGCGCCCGCGCGGCGGCTTCCATCTGGAGAGCAATCTCCCGTGGCATCCGTGGCTGGCGGAACACATCGACCATCAACGGCACCATTGGGGTGAAGACCACGAGCGAAAGCGCCGCGGCCTGCACACCCCAAAAACTGGCACCGAAACGGCGGTCCATCCAACGGCGCGACATTAGCCGCGTAAGAATCAGCGGGATGATCGCCAGGGAAGCGACCAAGATGATCCCCGTGCCAAACATCTCGACGGCGTAGACGCCCCAGCCGAAGGCGAGTACCGAAACGACCGGTGCCCCGAGTGCGGCCAGAATGGGGCTATCGAACAATTGGCCAACCCACTGCGAAACCGCATAGACTGCGGTCACCGCGAATGCGGAACTCATCACGATGGGAATGATCTGGGCTAACGAAATTTCCTGAAACTTTGGCGAGAGGAACGCAACGATCGCCACCACGATGGTTGCCGAAAGGATCGCGGAGGGAATGAGCTGACGTGTCCACCAGACCGTTGCCGGTGAGATTCCTCGGTCGGCTAGAAAACGGATTCGCTCGTGGGCCGAGTCACCTTGGAAGACGACCACGCCGAGCCAACTCGTTGCCAAAAACGCAAGCAAGAACCCGCCGGGCACCAGACCGGGTGGATCCAATGCGCCCGTAGCCAATGCCAGTATCGACGCGGCCAATAGCAGCGAAACGCCACAGAGGACCGCACGGTTCTGATTTGCAAATTGCCACAGCAACGCGGACGTCGGTGGCACGACTGGACCGTATCCGAGTCGCCTCCGCCCTGCGGCGTACCGCTGCCATGTAGGCCAGTGGGTCAACCATCGTTCGCGGTGCGGTGATTGCGGGGCGAGGTACCGGCGTCCCAGCGACACCGCCGCGAAGAGGCCGATGACGGCACCAAACAACAGAAGCGGATTCAGAAGTTGGTAGTACGATTGAGAAAGGAGAAATTTTCCAGACTTTTCAAGCGTGAGTATCGTCAACTGCATCACCAACAGTGGCAACATCGCCACAGGAACGATCAGCAGCAGCGAGACCGCGGCCGATCGGCACCACCAGGCGAGCGCGAATCCCGCCGGAAGCAAATACAACGCATAATTCAAAAGTCCGACAAAGGGGATCCTTTCGTAAAGGTCAGGAACCGCGGATTGTGCGACGGCTTGACCAAAGGCGATGGCCAGCGCCCAGAGAACCAACAATCCGGCCAGGGCGACGGCAAGCTTGACGCCGATGATCTGCAGCGACGTGATCGGCAGGCTGCGTAGCCAATCCAGCGTCCGCTGCTCTTTCTCGAACCCAACCAAGAGTGCTCCGGCCCCGGCGGCATACAAGCCCGGCATACCGGAGAGAACAAAGGCCAACGCGGTGGCTACAATTCGCTGTCCCTGGCCACCCGCCAAGTCACGACTGGTGGCAATCGCGACGATGAGCAGCGTGATGATCGGCAGCATGATTAGAAGCGGAATCAGTTGACGCAGCTCCTTCCACGCCAAATGTGCGATCGCGACCTGAGTGTTCATGATCGTCTGCCTCGTGAAAGATTGTGGCTCGGTTGTGGTGTTTAGGCGACTTCGGCGACTTCGCCTTCCGAGGCGGTTGTTTTGTTGGCACCACGGCCGCGAATGCAGGCGGCGAACAATTCGTCCAGCGTCGCGCTACGAGTTCTGACACCGATCACTCCTGGCCGCGCGCGCCAGAGCTGCAAATGTTCTTCGCTGGCTCCGCGGACGATCAGCCGCCGCTGGCGCCCTTCCAACTGGTCGCTCATCACCTCGACGGGAGGCGGCAGCAGCGGCAGCTGAACCAGTGGGTCGTCCAGGCTGACCGTCACCTCGCTAACCGTCTCGCGCAGGTTGGCAAGCGAATCGACGACACGGAATCGGCCCTGGTGAAGGATCGCCACCGTGTCGGCCACTCGTTCGACTTCGGCAATCTGATGGCTGCTCAACAGCACCGTCCGCCCCGTCGCCACGCGGTCCAACATGCTTTCGAGGAACTCGCGTCGGACCAGCGGGTCGAGCCCCGATGTCGGTTCGTCGAGGATCAGCAAATCAGGGTCATGGGCCAACGCGAGCGCCAAGGCAACTTTGGCCCGTTGTCCCTTGCTCAAGTTGCGAATCTTGCGATCTTCGGGCACTTCGTAGTGGGCGATCATCTCGCGGTAGCGGTCCAGAAAGTCGTCTTTGTAGAACGCCGCAGTGAACCATCCGATCTCACCAACCCGCATCCAGTCGTACAGCGCGGGGGCATCGGCGACGTAACCGATTCGCTGACGAATCCGCAGCGCGTCGACGTCGGGATCCAGTCCGAGCACGCGGCACGTGCCGGAACTCGGTCGAAGAAACCCTGTCAGCGCTCGGATCAGCGTCGTCTTGCCAGCACCGTTTTCACCCAACAGCGCGAAGACGGTGCCGCGAGGAACTTGCAAGTCGACCTCGCGGAGCGCGTCGCACCCGGGGAAAGAGACACTCAATCGATCGATCGCGATCACCGATTCAGGTTTTGGCGACATAGGTTCGGCCATCGTGCTGGACCTTTCGGCAGTGGGACGAGTGATGAGGAAACAGGATCGGAAACTGCTCAAACATTCTCCGAGGCGACCGTGGTGACGGTCCCATTGAGCTCACTCAGTTGGGCATCGCTAATGCGACGGATCTCGTCGACCGACAACCCAGCGTGCAAGGCTTCGGCCAACGCCCCGCGCAGTCGCTGCGCGACGATCTCATGCCGCGCCTCGATGCACGCGTCGAGCGCCTCGCTGCGCACAGCCAAACCTCGCCCCCTCAGCGATTCGAGCATTCCTTCGCCCTGCAATTGCTGAAAGGCGCGGTTGATGGTGTTGGGGTTGATCGCCAACTGGCGGCTGAGGGTGCGGACGCTCGGTAACAATTGCCCCGGGCGCAACGTCCCTTCAGCGATCGCGAACTTGACTTGACGGACGATCTGCTCGTAGATCGCAACGCCGTCGTTCGGCTCAATGGAAAAAAACATGCCTGGCCCCCAAGAACCATCCGTCTGGCTAACTAGTGAGTTAGTTAGATAGTACACCAGGATGGGGAGCAGGGTCAAGCGGTCGGCAAGAGTTTTTTTTTGCGGAGAAGTCCGGGCATTCGCATCCACACATCCCTTCACCCTCCCGAGGGAGGGTCGGTGGCGAGCCTTGCGAGTCACCGGGGAGGGGCCGTCAGCGGCAGGCAGCGCACGCACCTTGGCTATTCGCCCCTCCCCGAAGGTTCGTCCCTCACCTTCGACCCTCCCGAGGGAGGGT
>JBGTCJ010000239.1:0-2908 GCA_041748895.1 Pirellulaceae bacterium | reverse complement strand
CGACGAGTGGTCATTCCTGCATGACGTTCGAGCGACGATGCAAATCATCTCGTCCGTCGGCAGTGAGCATCTTGGAATGGCGCTCGATACCTACCACTTGGGGCTCGATCCCGACGTGACGACTTGGCTGCCCGACGCGATCCATTGCCTGAATTTGGTGCAGCTGGGCGATTGTCGGCATAGCCCGTTAGGTGAAATGAACCGCTGCTTGCTGGGCGAAGGGCGCGTGCCGATACCCGCCATCCTGGAGATCCTGGCGGCGGGTGGTTACGATGGTTGGCTTGAGATCGAGCTACTGGGTCAGGATGTTGAACCGCTCGATTATGAAATCGTCGTGGACCATTCCTTTGCCTATTTGCATCGATTCTGTGACCTGGTCGAACACCCCTGAGGGTGAATCCATTTGCCGCGGCGTTTTGCCATGCCGCTGACCCACCTCGTTCATCAGGTCGAATCCAGCGAAAGCGGACGGATCGATTTGGTCGTTCAGAAAATGACGGGACTCTCGCGAAGCGGCGTGCGCGGGCTGTTTGATCACGGATGCGTCTGGCTCAATGCGCTGCGATGCGACCAAATGGCAACTCCGGCGTCCGTTGGTGACTCGGTCGAGGTCCGATACGATCCGGCGCGGCGTTACAAAGAAACGAAGCGGCGGTGGGACGATCGAACGTTTGACCTCGTCTTCGAGGACGAACACCTGATTGTCGTCGATAAGTCTGCCGGCGTCCTGACGATCCCGACGGACCATCAAGAAAAAAATACGCTGATCGACCGGGTCTCTCGCTACCTCAGCCACTCTCGAAAGCGACGCAGCGCGTTTCTCGTGCATCGCCTCGATCGAGGCGTCAGCGGCTTGTTGGTGTTTGGCAAGTCCGAAGCGGTGGCCGAGGCGCTGATGGCGCAGTTCAAAGCTCGAAAGCCCGAGCGGCTTTACCTCGCGATCGTCTCTGGGCGACTCGAGCCGGACGAACGAACGCTCGAGTCCCACTTGGCGACCGCCAAGAACCTCGACCGTTATTCGGCGCGACCCTCCAAGAATACAGAACTGGCGATCACGCACTATCGTGTTCGCGAGCGGTTGGTGGACGCGACCCTGGTTGAGGTGAAACTCGAAACCGGTCGCCGAAACCAAATCCGCGTTCATCTGGCGGAAGCCGGCTACCCGGTCTTGGGTGATCCGAGATATGGAAAATCAGGCAGTGGTCATCCGCGATGGGTTCGCAGTCGCATCGCACTGCACGCCGAGACACTCGGGTTCGAGCACCCGGTGAGTGGGGAAGCGATGTCGTTCCGATCGCCGCTTCCTCCGGCCATGGCGAAGTTTTTGGCGGCTTGCGGTCAAATCAACTCGTGAAGGTGAATCAGCGTCTTGCCAAGTCGCCCGCCGTAGTTGCCCGCGCTGATCCGCTGCAGCCCCGGCGTATCGGAAGCCGCGTGAATCGCCGCCCGCGTGGCGACTTTGAGCGCGTCCAGATCGCGGCCGTTGATGATGATTTCCTGGATCGAGACCACGCCGTCGGGAACTTTCGATTGCTGCCCTAGTTTCTGCTTGAGCGTGGGGCAGTACTCGGCGTAAGTGCTGGCGATCAAGAATGAATAGCTGCTGCCGGCCTTGGAGCCGCTGGCCGCGACACCGCCAGGAAACGGCGTGATCACATCGGCGGATTGCTCGACCGCAGCGGCCGCCTTCTCGGCCGCGAGCAGCGCGGCGTCCTCGTCGAGGCCGAAAAACCAGAGGTTTCCGCCCATCACACCGTCCTGAAACCCGAACCGCCGCGAGAGAAAAAATTCTCCACCCAGGATTGGGATCACCCACCCCCGCTCTCCGTATCGAACATCTCGAAATTGGTGTCGGTCACCGAATAGGGCGATCTTCCGACCCAATTTCAGATAATCCTCCGTATCGAGTCGGTTGAAGCATCGGATCGTCGGACACGTCAACGCGTTCTGGCTAATCCTCGCCAACATCACCCGTTCGAGGTGCTCGCGGCGATCTTTGCGGAATCGAGGGACGTGCAGTTGAATCACAGCGCCGACGCGTCCGTCGGGAGTCTCCTCTGGCGCAAGCCACTGGGCGACTCCTGCCTCGCAGTCGCAAAGGATCGTGCTGCTGGCGTGCCCCGTCACAGCGTGAACGCCATGCCGGAGCCACTTTTCGTCGCGGCCGGTCAGCAAAAATTCGCCGTAGATGCTGCGAAAACCCTCGGCGTACGTGTTCTCAACCAATTGGCTCAGGTCGACCATGCGATGGACTGCTCGGTGGCTCGTATTGGGCTCGTATCGGGTGCGTATTGGGCTCGATTCACGGGGTTTGGGTACTCGTCAATCGGCCGCGGTAGTGTAACCCACGACGCGACACCGGAGGACATATTGATCACAGGACGTGCGGGCTGAACAAGAACGTAGCGCGGTTCTTTTTTGGCTTGCGGTGAGGTCGCGTTCCTCTAGAATGCAAGGCGTCAGGCAACAGCATCCGCGCAGCGAAGACTGCATCGACTGGTCCACAAGGAGCAACCATTGTTAACCGAATCGTCCGTTGAACAGACGTTCCGAAAGCTGATGAGTGAAAGAGAACACGATGAGTCAGTTTTCGAAAAGGCGGAGGAACTTCTCGATGAGCTTCGTCCCGAGAGCCCGCTTCGACATCGGTTGAGTGTCGAGATCGACGAACTCCGGTCGCTCGCCGCCAAAGCCTAGTTTCGTAGTTCGCAGGAACATCACGCAAAGGCCTCGACATGGGATGCCCTATGTCGAGGCCTTTGCGATTGATCAGGTTTGACCGGCGTGAGTGGGTGGGGCCTGAAAGCCCTAACACCGCGTCGCGACGTTGACCTTACCGGTTGAGCGCTACACCGAAGGTTGCACCGACCATCAACGCCTGCTGATCCGTCCGCACATTCAGCAGTTG